>CAYRYH010000030.1:0-5711 GCA_964428525.1 uncultured Gammaproteobacteria bacterium
GCCCCTATAGTTTAATGGATAAAATATCAGGCTTCGAACCTGAGGATGGGAGTTCGATTCTCTCTGGGGGCACTTATCCCGCCCCTCTTTTTTAAAAAAGAGGGGCGGGATTTTTTGCTAACACAAACTTAAGTCTAATTTAAAAACCAACTATAAAGCATTAAAAAGAATCGAACTGGGGAAGGGAGAAACCGGGAGGTTTCTCTTTGCGGAGGAAAGGTATTGGAAAACCCGAAGGTTTTTCAAAAAGGAGCGAAGCGACGATGTGAGTCTTCTCTCTGGGGGCACAACACTAAGCGTCCCACAAAAAATATTCGATTTAATATCGGATATTTTTTATTTTATTTTTTATTTTCCAAAATATTTTTTAATCTTGCAATCTTTAAATTCAAAATCTTTTTAATCACTTCGCCTCTGACAAATCTTGCCTGTGTATAACTTCATAAAAACTATTTCATTATTTTATAAAAACATTTATAATATATGTAGGTCGAATTTTTTACAACATGCTTGTCTGTAAAAAAATCAAAAAGTTTTTTCTTGCGATCGCAAGATGAAAAAATTTATCTTAACAAAATCTCAAAAAAGAAAGGGGGTGCACAACTTATGAAAAAAGTAGCTAAAAAGAAAGTTGCTAAAAAACCAGCTAAAAAAGTTATGAAAAAAGCTGTAAAAAAAGTAGCTAAAAAGAAAGTTGCTAAAAAAGTAGTAAAAAAAGTAGCTAAAAAGAAAGTTACTAAAAAAGGTAAAAAGAAATAGTCTTTTCCTCACAATAAAAATATCCCGATTTTATCGGGATATTTTTATTTTTCTTTACTAATAAACCTAACACTGTTACAATAAAACTATAGTATAATTATTAACTTATTTATTATATGCACAAAAAACTTTTAATTTATTGTATTGTAATCATAGTCGGCTCTGCTCTGATTTTGACTAATGTATTAGCTAAAACAGAAAAGAGTTTTGAAGATGGAACCTTAGTAAAGATCAAGGGTCAAAAAGTAATTTATTTATTGGAAGAAGGTGTTAAAAGACCTTTCGCCAATTCCGATACTTATAAAACTTATGGTTATTCTTGGTATGAAATAAAAACTGTCAAAGAAGAAGATGTAGCAAACTATCAAACTGGCCCAGAAATAAAAACACCAATCGTACAAATAACCGCTGAAAAACTTTTTGTTCGCAAATGGCCGTTGCGTTTTAGTAAAACTTTATTTACCGCTCAAAAAAATGAAACCTACGAAATGGTAGATATGATAGGGTCTTGGTATAAAATCAAAAATAATGAAAAAATTACAGGCTGGATTTCTTCGCGTTATGCTATTATTTTAGATGAAGAAATGGAAGAATTTATCGTTACTAAAGAAGAAGAAAATAAAATTACTGTACAAGAAAATTCTACTGACGAAACAAAAAAAGAAGAAATTGAAGATATAGAAAATAAAATTGAAGAAAGTATGCCTGAAGTAATGACTGAAAAACCAGTTATCAAAGAAACTATACCGACCAAATCTTTAACTTTGACTTATCTAGGTAATGGAAAATTTTCTTGGAAAAAAGTTGGAACTTTTTCACAGGGTTATAAATTAGTCTGGTCTAAAAATTCCAGCCCGACATATCCACTTCGCGACGGAGATAAATATGCTTTTTATTCCAATCCAGAAACAATGATCGGATACGTAACAGCTTTTGCTGGCGAGGGAAAATATTATGTACGCGTTTGCGAATACTTGGGAGGAAAATGTGGTATATACAGCAATCAAGTAACCATAACTTTACTTGGCGACACAGAAAAAACTACTGAAAAAGAAACGACTCAGGCTGTAACTTCAATCACATTAACTTCTTTGGGTGAAGGAAAAATTAGTTGGAAAGTAAATGGCTACTCCAAAAGTGGTTTCAAGGTTGTTTGGTCACAAAACCCATCCCCAACTTACCCAACTCGCGATGGTGACCAATATCATTATTATTCCGAAACCAATAAAACTACCGACACTGTGAACAGTTTTAATGGCGAAGGAAAATATTATGTTCGGGTATGCGAATACTTGGGAGGAAAATGCGGAGTATACAGTAATCAGGTAGAAATAAATTTATAAATAGCTAAATAAATAAAAAAGATGATATTAGGCCATCTTTTTTATTTATTTAAAAATTATTAAAGCTGTTAATTTTACAATTCATCTAAACTCCTCAAAAAACTTCCCGGTTTTATTTTCAAAGGTTTTTCAATATAAGCACTTTCTTCTGGTTCATAAGTCACACCACTTATTGGATCATTGAATTTAGTGGAACTATCTGAAATCAATGATTTATCATCGAGTAATTCACTGTCAATTTCACTCAGAAACATACTTGGGCCTGATAGTGAATCACCCCATCCCCCACCAACCATCGGATAAGTCAAAAATAAATTTTTCTTAGCGCGAGTTATGGCCACATAAAACAAACGTCTTTCTTCTTCTAATCCTTGCGTTTCAGAAAGTGATCTATCGCTTGGAAAAGCACCACTACTCAAATTTATAATAAAAACGTTTTCCCATTCCAAACCTTTGGCTTGATGAACGGTAGACAAAACCACTTTATCTTTTTTTTGTTCCATCCCTGTTTCAATATTTTTGGCAGTATAACCTTCTTGTAAGGTCGCTTCTGCCAAAAATTCTTCTAATTTGTCATATTTTTCCGCAAAAGTTATCAATTGCTTAATATCATTTTTCCTATCTTTATAATCCAAATATTCATTTTCCAAATAATCCTTATACGCAGAATCCAAAATCTTTTCCACCATTTGCGCTGGAGTCCGGTCACTATTTAGCATCTCATCCCAAATTTTTAAAAAGTTTTCAAAACCAAGCTGTGCTTTTGCACCCAAAACATTTTTGGCATTTGGCAGTTCTTCGATATTTTGTAGCTCAGCGATGAATTCCAAAATTTTATCTATCGCTGAAGGTCCTACTCCATCTTCGTGCAACAAAACTCTATTCCATGCCACCGTATCACTGAGATTGTTTGCAACTCTCAAATATGCCAATACGTCTTTGATATGAGCACGTTCAAAAAATCTCATTCCTCCGCGATAATCATAGTCTATCCCGGCTTTGGTTAGTTCCATTTCGAGCATTTGACTATGTGCACTAGCACGAAACAACACTGCGACTTCTTTGGGAGAAACGCCTTTGTCAAATAATTCTGTGATTTTTTCTAAAACAAAACTTGCTTCCATGCTTTGATCCATCTGCGGACGCAACTGAGGTTTTTGTCCATTATCTTTGACAGGTTTGAGCTCTTTTTTATACTGTTTGCGATTGTATGAAATCAAATCATTGGCAACTTCCAAAATTTCCTTGGTACTACGATAATTAGTTTCTAATTTAAAAATTTTTGCTTCCGGATAATCTCGTTCAAAATTTAAAATATTTTCAATATTAGCAGCACGAAAAGAATAGATACTCTGTGCATCATCCCCCACTACTAAAATATTTTTATATACGCTAGCCAATTTTTTTATAATTTCCGCTTGAATTTTATTGGTATCTTGGTACTCATCCACCATGATATATTGAAATTGCGTAGCAAATCTATTTTTTACTTCTTCATTTTGCAAAAGCAGTAACCAATTGGTTAGTAAATCATCAAAATCCATACAATTAGCTTGCTTTTTACGTTTTTCATATTCTGCCCAAACATTTTTGATTTGATCAACCACGCCAAACCATTGCGGATACTTCATGTCCAAAACTTCTTCGATTGTTATGTCCGCGTTTTTGGCAAAAGAAATTATTCCTTGCAACACATTGGCCGAAGGATTTTTTTTGTCCGTACCAGAGTTAAAAATATCTTTGGCACAAAGTTTTATCAAATTACGACTATCCTCACTATCAAGTACAGTAAACTTTTCCGTATATCCTATAAAACTCGCATAACGCTTCAAAGTTTTATACGCAATACTATGAAAAGTCCCCGCCCATGGGAGGATATTGGCGGTCTTCGGTCTTCGGTCTTCAGTCTTCGATTGTCCGTAGTCTGTAGTCTGATTGTCCGTAGTCAACTGTGGTCTGTAGACCGTAGACCGTAGACTACTTACTCGTTCTATCATTTCTTTCGCTGCTTTATTGGTAAAAGTAACAAGCAATATATTTTCCGGCTTTATCCCCTGCTCCAATAAATAAGCAACACGATAAGTAACAGTTCTGGTTTTACCACTCCCCGCTCCAGCCAATACTAAACAAGGACCATCGCCCATATAGATAACGGCCAGCTGTTCTTGATTGAGTTCTTTAGAATAATCAATCATAACTTAAGCTCGCGAAGGAAAACTCCTGTCTATTGCTTGCAAAATATCTTCTTCAGTTTTGTTATTATAAAAAATTTCATCAACACCATGGGTAGAATTATCCAAGCCCACGATTTTAACTTCATACAATACCTCTCCACCTTTTTTTCTATTTTTACCAGCTTTTATTTTTATGTCTTTAAATTTAATTCCTTTTTCTATCAATATATTTTTAATCTGGTCTTTAATTCCTTCTTTTTCTGTTTCTAGAGATATATTGCTTCTTTCTTTATTTTTTTCATCTCCATTATTTTTTTTACTATACCCATTTTTTTTTAAAAATTTATCCATAACAACTTGTCTCACTTCTTGAATAGCCTTTTGGACTATCGGCCTATTTTTCTCTTTTTCTTTCACAAATTCTTTATAATATTTATCTGTATATACAACCATAGTTTCATCTTTGATAACAACTTTTTCAAGCCAGCCATTTTTAAAAGCTTCTTTTGCCATCTCATTATTTTCATCAGTTGTATCTCCAAATCCTTCTACGTTTTCAGGTTTAAAACAATCTTCGCAAAATTTATATTCCTTTGCCTCTTTTGGCACATATTTTCCTGTTTCATTCATATATTTAAACTTTTTTAATAATTAAAAATTCTTTGCCTTATCATACCACATCATTGATTTTTTTCGCAAGACATGATACCTTAGTCCATAAAGTCAAAAGTCATTAAAGTCCATCAAGTCAAAACTTTATAGACATTATAGACTTTACAGACTTTTGACTTATTTTTATGTTTTTTGAAGTATTAAACCAAGACAATCAAACCAAAGCCCGTACCGGTAAAATCACCACTGACCATGGCGTTATTAAAACTCCTGCCTTTATGCCTGTAGGCACCCAAGCTACCGTCAAAACCCTAGACCAAAGGGATTTGTTTGATATTGATGCGCAAATAATTCTTGGCAATACTTACCATCTGCATTTACGCCCAGGCGAAGATTTGATCTCGCAAGCCGGAGGTTTACATAAATTTATGAATTGGAACCGACCGATTTTGACGGATTCCGGTGGTTTTCAAGTTTTCTCTCTTGGTTTACAAAAAAAAGAATCCGGCCAAGGTGGATTGACCAAAATAGATGAAGATGGCGTGACTTTTCAAAGTCATATTGATGGTAGTTCACATCGTTTTAATGCAGAAATTGCCATTGATATTCAACACAAGCTAGGAGCTGATATTATCATGGCTTTTGACGAATGCACTCCGGATACTGCGCCACGTGAATATATAGAAGAAGCTATGGAACGCACTCACCGCTGGGCAAAACGTAGTTTAGAAGCACATCAGAAAAATATTTCCTATCATGGATATCGTCAATTTTTATTTGGCATTATTCAAGGTGCGGGCAATGAAGAATTGCGCAAAAAATC
>CAYRYH010000030.1:5811-10945 GCA_964428525.1 uncultured Gammaproteobacteria bacterium
ATGCTTTTTATCTCCCCTTCTTTTCAAGGAGGGGTTGGGGGTGGTTTACAAAAAGAATACCGCCTCAATATAAAAAACTCAAAATTTATTGACGACTTTTCTCCAATTGATAAAACTTGCACTTGTTCAACTTGCAAAAATTACACCCGTGCCTATTTACACCATTTATTTAATACGGATGAAATCACCGGAATGCGTTTGGCCACCATTCACAATCTTCACTTCTTACTAAATTTAATGAAAGAAACACGAGAAGCGATAAACAAAGGTAAATTTAAAGAATTACTTGATACATGGAAAACGGCTTAAACCAAGCCGTTTTTACTTCCCTCCTCTTTTTTAAGAGGAGGGCTAGGGTGGAGTCTCTCCCACTCCCTCCTAACCTCCCTCTCCGGCAGAGGGAGGAATATTGACAAAACCGCGAAAATGTGCTATATTTAATTGTTAGTTCATTATCAATTTATACAAAAAAGGAGGCAATCATGTTAAGTGCATTCAACGAATTAATAAGTAGTTATCTACCTGCTCTGATTGTGGTTTTAGTAGTATTGGTTCTGTTTCTTATCTATCTTCAACTAAAAGGAGGCAAAAAGAAGAATGGAGAAAAACAATCAGAACCGAAAAAAGAAGAAAAAAAAGAAGATGCTATTTTTTCTTCTCAAACACAAGAAAAGATTGAGTTGAAAAAAATCCCTGAGCCAAAAAAAATCATGGATCCGAAAACATTACGAATATATTCTCATATAATGAGCGAGATTCGTAATTTAACAACAGATGGACAAGAATTGGGATTTGACTACACCTCAGATTATATTCAGCTTTTGATAGCTGATATTCCCAAAGTAATTGAACACTATCTGAATAATTTTGGTGAATTTACAAAAGGCACAATCCCGGTAATACCTTGTATTCCAGAAAATTTGGTCCCCCCAAACCAGCTTATTGCCACTGCTTTTATGGGTGGTAAATGTAGTATTCCTCTGGGGAGAATCAAAAATACAGCCGAAATACCAAAAAAACCCTACTGGCTTTTTGATGTAGAAATAAAAAGAATTTCTTTAGAAAAAATATTTTTAACTGAGGAAATTGGATTGACAGTAAATGAAATTATCAGGGTTGCTGTAATTAAGGATGAAATTTGGAGAAACACCGGCAATCATATTGTTGGAACCGGTAGCCTCTTGGATGATATTTCTCCGATAATTTTCCGTTACAATCACAGTGGAGATCATCCGGAAATAGTAACTCATTCTGAAAAAGATAAAGCCAGAGATTATTATCTGGCATACTGTAAGGATAGACGCTCTTTTTAAAAGTAAATTTTACCCGCCTCTTTTGAAGGCGGGTTTTTCTTATTTAATTTCAAAATCCAGGACTATCGGACGATGTTTATGTTCTAAACTTATCTTCTCTATTATTTTGGAAATATGTTCGTCTTTAGAAATTCTTTTCAGATATTCCTCGTCATTTTCCTCAGGTGATAATTTTGACGGAACCTCTTCTTTTTTCAAATCAACTGATAAGCTGACATTTTCATCCAAAATATATTCCAAATAAAACTTTTTTGAAGTCATGCCAAAATCTTTGCTTTTTTCTTAACAAAGCGTGACTAAAATTGGTCTTTCTTTCTCAAAATCATTTTTTATTTCTCCTCTTTTTCCTTCATGCATATATTAAAAATTTTAATTAATCTATACATATATCTTATTCTCATTTCAAAGAATTGTCAAAGCTTGCCTTTCTCCCTAATTTAATCTAATATACCTTTTATTCCCCTCTCCTTACAAAGGAGAGGGTTAGGGTGAGGTCTTACCATATTATAAACTATGAAAATAAACATCATCGTTATCGGAAAATTTAAAGAAACTTACTGGGCGCAAGCCGAAAGCGAATATCTCAAACGTTTATCCGCTTGGTTTAAGGTAAATATTACAGAGCTCAAAGAAGAAAGTTTTAGCGAAAAAGACGACCGCGAAAAAATCAAAGCCAAAGAAGCGCAAAATATCCTGGCCAAAATCCCGGATAATTCTTTTGTTATAGCACTGGATGAAAATGGTGCAGAGTTTGATAGTGAAAAATTTGCTGACAAATTCAAAACTTGGCAAGAACAAGGACAAAATATTGTTTTTATCCTTGGTGGTCCACTTGGATTACATTCTTCTTTTTTGCAAAAAGCCAATTTCAAACTCGCCTTATCCAAACTCACTTTTACTCATCAAATGGCGCGTGTTTTCCTGCTGGAACAAATATATCGCGCACAGATGATAAATCAAAATCGTAAATACCACTATTAAATAATTTAAATACTACCTTGGTCTGTCATTCCCGCGAAGGCGGGAATCCAGTGGTCAATTTACTATTAAACTTTTCTGGATCCTCTCGTTTCCCAAAGGGAGGCCTTTGGCCCGCGGGGATGACACTTGGTAACACTACTAAAAAGACGACCTTTCGGCCGTCTTTTTTTAATTTTTATTCTTTTCCTGTCAATTTATTCCAAAAATTTTTAATACCTGATGGCTTATCTTTGTATCCAGGCTTTCTTCCAAAACCATGATCACTATTTTTATACTTTTTATAATTTAAATCTTTATCATCACCTATTCTTGCTTTATCCTCAACACTAAGTTCTCGCGGGGTTTTGGAATCTACATTATGAGAATTGTTTAACTGCTCTTTTTTTATATCTTCTGTTCCTACGACATTTTCATCACTTACACCTTCTTCAACTCCATACCAATCATCTCCTCTATTATAAAGATCTTCATTTCCCATATTCTCTATTTCTTCGCCAAATTCCCCAATTTTATCTTTTATAACTTTTCCATCTTTGATAATATAATCTTCTCCAACGACAACCCCTTTTTCTGGATTTAAACTAGGATCATTTTCTTCTGCTTCCATTTCTTTATCCAACCAATCCTCCATCCCTCCTTCTGTTGAAGGATCTACTATTTCACTAGAAACATTTTGATCTCTATTTGTACTATCTTTATTAAAAGGAATATCCATTTTCTTTACACTAGCCGCGTTGTTGGGCTCAATAACCATACCATCATCCACACCTGGAATTTTCTTCGCCCTTTTTTCTTTGTCCTTTTTAGCCTTAATTTCATCTTTCTTCCTTTTTTCTTCTGCTAAATATTTTTCAAATTCTAATTCTCTTTCTGTTTTTTTTCTAACTCCTTCTCCTTCACCATACCCTCTGTTCATATTATTTAATATTAAAATTTATCTTTATTTAATTTACCACAAACCCAACTTTTTTTCAAGAATTTTATCAACCCTGTCATATTGTATATCGTCATTCTGAGCAAAGCGAAGAATCCCTTATCGTTTAACTTATTTCCCAAAGCCTTGTTTAAGGAATCCTTTCCCGAAGGGACTTTGTTGGGGCGTACACTCGGGATGACGGCCACTAATATTCAATATCCAATATTCAATATTTCCCCACTATACAGTAAGTTGTATACTTTACAGAACTTCGTTTTTGCTTTATTATACAGCTATAATAATATAAATTTTATGTCCAAACAACGCATTTTTTCAGGAATCCAGCCAACCAACAATATCCATATTGGTAATTATTTTGGAGCAGTTAAAAATTGGATTGATTTGCAAAACGATTATGAATGTATTTTTTCCGTGGTGGATTTACACGCCATCACTGTTTACCAAAAACCAGCTGATTTAAAGAATAATATTTTGAATTTAGTCAAAACGTATTTAGCTCTTGGTATTGATCCAAAAAAATCTCTTATTTTCCAACAGTCTGATGTCAAAGAACATGCTGAACTTTGTTGGATTTTAAATTCCATTGCCAAAATCGGCGAAATGGAACGCATGACTCAATACAAAGAAAAATCCGCATCTCACCCAGAAAATATCAACGTTGGATTATTTGATTATCCAGTTCTCATGGCTGCGGATATTTTACTTTACGATACGGAGGCTGTACCGGTTGGTGAAGATCAAAAACAACATTTGGAACTAGCTCGCGACTTGGCAATTCGTTTCAATAGTCTTTACGGTGAAACTTTTGTCGTACCTGAACCGATTATCAAAAAAGAAGGCGCTCGCCTGATGGGGCTTGATGACCCAAGCAAAAAAATGAGCAAATCTGCTTCCTCAGCTTTCAACTATATTTCTCTGTTGGATGACCCAGAAGTTGCTAAGAAAAAAATTATGAAAGCTGTGACTGATTCCGGCTCGGAAATCAAACATACTGACGACAAACCGGCTTTGAAAAACTTACTTACTATTTACTCTCTATTATCCAATGAAAAAATTTCCGAGATTGAAAAAAAATATATCGGTCGCGGATATGGTGATTTCAAAAAAGATCTCGCTGAAATCGTAGCCAACTTCTTGATTGATTTCCAAAAAAAATTCAATAAAATTTCAGATAAGGATGTAAAAGATATTTTAGCCAAAGGCGCAAAATCCGCTAGTAAAATTGCGGAAAAGAAAATGGAAAAAGTAAAAGAAAAAATTGGAATAAAAATATAATTATTTTCCCTCCTCTTCCTCAAGAGGAGGGTTAGGGTGGAGTTTTAAAAAGACTCTCCCTTAATCCCTCTCTTAAAAAAGAGAGGGAAATCCAACCAGTCTTTTATAAACACAAAATGCCAAAAAAACTTCTCACAATTCTCATTTTATTTCTCCTAGCGGTATTTTTATCCGTCTTTATTGTATTTACCGCCACAAAACACCCGTCTACTCCTACCAAACCATCAATTATTAACCTTCTCAATATGCAATTAATTTCTCCTGAGTTCAAAAACAACGAAATCATTCCTGGTAAATTCACTTGTGACGGACTCAATATTAATCCGGAATTGAAAATCTACGGCATTCCGGACAATGCTGTATCTTTGGCTATTATTTTAGACGACCCAGATGCAACGAATGGTGATTGGTCGCATTGGGTAGTGTGGAATATTGATCCAAAAACCTCAAACATTGCTGAAAATACTATCCCCGAAGGAGCTGTACTGGGTAAAACAGATTTTGGCGATAATAAATACGGCGGACCTTGCCCGGCCGTCGGCACTCACAGATATTTTTTCCATCTTTACGCCCTAGATACCAATTTAGATATTCCACAAAATTCTACAAAAGCTGATTTGCTCAAAGC
>CAYRYH010000031.1:0-2942 GCA_964428525.1 uncultured Gammaproteobacteria bacterium
TTTTAATCTTTCAATCTTTAAATCTTGCAATCTTTCAATCAAGGGTTTTGCCCTTGAGTATCCATTTCTCCGCGAAATTTATTTTTACTTTTACTAATTTACCAACCATTTTTTTATTTCCCAAAAATTGTACCATTTTCATTTCATTACTATTTCCTGTACACACCCCGTCTTCAAATTTATCTACCAAAACTTCCGCAACTTGCCCTAAATATTTTTGATTTTTACGCAAAACTATTTCTTCCATCAAATCCTGCAATACTCGCCAACGACGTTTTTTTTCTTCCATTGAAACATCGTCTTTGTAAATTTTCGCTGCTACCGTCCCGCTACGCTCACTATACATCGCTAAATAAGCGATATCAAAATCGCACTTTTTATAAAGATCAACAGTTTGTTCAAATTGTTTTTTGGTTTCACCGCAAAACCCAACAATAATATCTGTACCAATGGCAATCTCGGGTTTTTCCAATCTGATTTTTTTTATTAAATTTATAAATTGTTCACGCGTATATTTACGATTCATCTTTTTGAGAATTTCATTATCCCCTGCTTGCACCGGCAAATGAAGATAGTTCACCATTTTGGGCAAACTCAAGGCTTTGATTTGAAAATCATCAAAATGTTGTGGATCTGGAGCGGTGTAAAAAATACGAAAATCGCCCGGTATATTATTTATCTCCCAAAGCAAAGCCGCAAAATCATTCTCTCTTCTCCCCTTCGCCCCCTCTCTGGCAGAGGGGGAAAACAAATTTTTCTTATTATAATTTTCCGGGTCAGGCGCACAATAATTATTTACCACTTGTCCAAGCAAAGTAATTTCTTTGGCACCGTTTTTTACCGCTTTTTTGATTTCTGCCAAAATTTCTTTCACTGATCTATTTTTTTCGCGACCACGAGCATAGGGCACCACACAATAAGAACAAAAATTATTACAACCGATTTGAATAGTGATAGAAACTTTATAATTCAATTCTCTTTTTGGATCTATGTTCCAATACTCCCCGACATTTTCAAAATTCATTTTAAACCAACGCGGGCGAAGTTCGCGTAACCAAACCGGCAACTGTGGCAAATCCGCTATCGGAAAAAATAAATCCGCACTAGGAATTTTTTTACGCAAACGTCCGTCTTTATCTCGTCCTGGCATACAACCCGTCACGACAAATATCAATTCCGGTTTTTGCTTCTTCAATTTCAAAATTTTTCTGTTTATTCCACTGGTTCTATCTTCGGCTGTTTGTCGCACACTACAAGTATTTATCAAAACAATATCGGCTTTTCCAAACTCACCCGTTTCTTTCAATCCTAGAGACGTCAAAAGCGCCCCAGCGCGCTCTGAGTCGTTTTTATTCATCTGACAACCGAAAGTGACGATGTGGTAGTATTTAGGCATAATCTAGGGCATTTTAGCGGTTTTTTGGGGATTTGGCAAGCCGGTTCGCCTTTTATAGGCGTATATTGAAAGATTATTTAATATAATAAATTGACTTCATTAAATAAAAGAGTTAAGCTAAATTTAGTACATTACACGCAAAAAAGGAGGAAATCATGGAAAATGATTTAAACCAATTATTTGACAAAAAAAATTTACAAAAAACTTTTTGTGAAAAATGTCAAAAAGACACTGACCACAAAAATGGTGTCGCTTGGAACCATGATTTAAGGCTCTATTATAGAGTCTTGCAGTGCAACGAATGTGACGAATGTCTTCAAAAAGAGATTACTTATGAATCTTTTAAAGAAGAGGAAAAATTTTTAAGGCTTCCCGCTTAGATCCGCAGACGCGGATCTTTTTATATACACAGGATTGTTTGACACAAAAATTTACCTATTGTAAAATTCCTTTTGGTCCTTTTTATAAAAAAAATTATGGAGAACAAAAATGCCTACAAACTCTTCTCAGAATGTAATTGGTGCACGCCCCAAAGAACATGAACATGTTTATGATTTTGCCAAAAAAACTTGCACAAAATGCAAGGGAAATACTACCCATAAATATAGCATAAAATGGGGTAATGGAGATTATAAACTGGTAATCACTTGTAACGATTGCGATTTTTGTGAAACAGTTCTTGTAACACAAGAATTTTGCGGGAAAATAACCCCGCTAGTTTACAGCGCTTCATAGTTTTTTCGGTCCTGACCTTGTCAGGACTTTTTTATTTCCAAACCCTTGACTTTTGGTATCAAAAATGCAAAAATTAAAATGTTCTTTAACAACAACTTTTGCCAAAGGAGAGCCTAATGCCTAAAACACAGCAAGCTAAGATTTTTGACCAAGAAGAAATGTTGAAAAAAAGAGAAAAAGAAGCTATTTTGAAAGGGCTTACTAAAAAAAGCCCGGATCTGGATTTACTGAAAAAAGCCAACCATTATCTTTTTGCTATTTTTTCCGAAGAGGAAAAAGAAAAAGTCTGGAAAAACACCAAAGACAATATTGAATGCTTACTGGAACTTATCCGCACCAACCGTGCTGATGTTTTTCCAGAAAAAGCATTCAACTACACCACTCTTGGAGAAATTTTTTCTAAGGGCACAAAAGAAGTCGTTGAAACATTCATTCATTCTCAGTTTTATCGGGAAGGAATGAAACAGTTTTTGATTTCAGAAAAATACCGCCGACTGATTATGGATAAAATCGGCAAAAAACTTTATACGGAGATTATCGTGCAAATATAATCTCCCAACCTATCCCAACTTTACGTTGGGATTTTTTTATATAAAATAACCGTCCACTTTTTTGTGAACGGTTATTTTATATTATACTCTTTCTTTTACTTCTCCCAAAATCTTTTCAATAAATTTTTCTTTACTCATCTTTTCTTGTTTTTCCACACCTCGGATTCTGATCATCCAATCTTCTCCTGCCAATTCTTTGTCCCCTATTACGATAATATACGGAACTTTTTGTTTGGCAGCTTTACGAACTTTATTACCCA
>CAYRYH010000031.1:3042-10528 GCA_964428525.1 uncultured Gammaproteobacteria bacterium
CCTTGATTATTCACAAAATTCAAATCAAAACGTTCCGGTAAATTGAAATCAAATTGCAAAGTAGAACATTGCCATAAACGACCCAGACAATCTTTGATTTTGAAATCCAATTTCGGACCATAAAAAGCAGCTTCACCTTCTTCTTCGGTAAAATTCAATTTCTTTTCCACTGCAACTTTACGCAAAACACTTTCCGTCAATTCCCAACCTTCGTTCCCTCCAACATATTTTTCTTTGTCCTTTGGATCACGAAGAGATAAAAATACTTGCACATCTTCAATATTAAAACCAAAAGATTTATAAATAAATAAAATAAAATCTATCACTCTTTTGAGTTCGTCTTCTACCTGTTCTTTGGTGCAGATAATATGCGCATCATCTTGAGTAAAACCACGCACGCGAGTCAACCCAGATAATTGTCCTTTTTTCTCATGACGATAAACCGTACCGCATTCTGCCCAGCGAAGTGGTAACTCGCGATATGAATAAGGGCGATTTTTGAAAATCTGTACATGAAAAGGACAATTCATTGGTTTGAGTAAATAAGTTTCATGTTCTTTGGCCTCTTGATTATTTTGACTTTCCTTGAGAGTTTGTCCGACCTCCAAAGGTGGATACATGCTGTCGTTGTAAAATCCCCAATGTCCGCTAGTTTCCCACAATACTTTATTTCCGATATGTGGAGTGCGAACCAATTCATAACCATTGGCTAAATGATATTTATACCAAAAATCCTCAATCAAACGCCATAAAATAGCGCCCTTTGGATGCCATAGAGGCAGTCCCAAACCAACCATATCATCTATGTGAAATAGATCCAATTCTTTTCCCAATTTACGATGATCTCGTTTTTCTGCTTCTTCAAGTAATTGCAAATAGGCATCCAGCTCTTTTTGTTTTTCAAAACATAAACCATAAATACGAGTCAATTGCGGGTTTTCACTTTTACCACGCCAATAAGCACCGGCAATTTTATTCAATTTAAAAACACCAATTTCTTTGGTAGATTTCAAATGAGGTCCTCGACATAAATCTACAAAATTTCCAGTTTGATATAAAGTGACTTTATCTACACTTTCTACCAAATCAGATAATTCTTCATCTTTTATTTTTGTTGTGCCTTTGGCTTTCAAATCATTGAGTAATTCAACCTTATATTCTTGATCACTTTTTTGAAAAAGTTCAATTGCTTCATCAAGCGAAACTTCTTGACGAACAAATTCCAAATTTTGTTTTTGTAGTTCTTTGGCTTTGTCCTCTATTTTTTGTAAATCTTCTTCATTGATAGAAGTACCAAAATCTATATCGTAATAAAAACCATTTTCTACCGTTGGCCCAACACCAAATTTAGCTTTTGGATAAAGCTCAGCTACGGCAGCAGCTACTAAATGCGCACAACTGTGACGCATTACCTCAATATTTGTTTTCATATAAAAAATTATTAAATTATTATTTATTGTTTATTATTTATTGGATACGAAAATATACGTAATTACGAAACGACTTGGGTTCGTAATTTCGTAAATATTCGTAAGTTCGTACGTAATTAAAAACCCGACACCTCAAAATAGAGATATCGGGGTCCTTTTTAATATTTAGGACGGTTCCACCCGTTATTTAACTTTTATTCTAAATTGTCGTTTCTCCAAAGAGTGGTACCATAACGCTTTCACGCCTGGGCTGGTTCTTTTGACTATTAATCAAAATTATAGCAATTCCCCCAAAAAAAGTCAACTCCAAACTAAAATATAATAAAAAAACCGCCTTGTTTAAGGGCGGTATAGAAAACTATCTTTCAGAGTTTTTTGGTAAATTCTCTGATAACATTCGCGTTTGCACAGCGATTTACGGCTTCATATTCCTTGGCCGTATGTTCAAAAAAATTTTTGAACTGTGCGATTTCAAGTCCGAGTTTTTTACTCACAGTTACCGCTTCCTCAATAGTAGTAACTGTTCCAAAAACAGAACGGACAAGATCGGTAGAAAATCTTTTTGACAGCTTGTGAGCAAAAAGCTCAAATGCTTCCAATGAACCTGGCACTATCGCCAGATTTTTGAGCATTTTAAAGATATTATCCACATGTTCAAGCAAATCTATATTGGTCGTACAAAAAGCGTTCAAAACCGCCCTGTTTACCAATGTGTCTGTCATACAATCTCCAAACTCGTGCAAAAAATCCCACGCTTCGTGATAATCATCAGAAGCTGTGATGATTATTCTTTCCAACGAAAAAGAAAGAAATTCTTTGTACTCTTTTTCATCGAAACTGACATGCCTACGAAGATACGCTTCCACCTGGGCTTTTTTATGAAACGGAAAAGTTGCCAAATCCGGTAAATCCACAATGGGATCTTTGTACTTTTCATAAATCCCAAGCCTTATAAAATAAGGCGCGATTGAGGAAATCATAACTTGTTCCATTTTCTTCTCCTTTTTAAAGATAGTAATATTTTTTTTATAAAAGAACCTTTGTTAACAACTAACAGCCTATTTTAGCAAAAAAACTCAATTTTGTCAACAGGCTCCGTTTCACTACTTCACTACGCCCTGCAAGCTATATTTGACTTGTTAATAAACATCCTTTGAAATTTTCACATTTTAGCCAAAATATGCTATAATAATATTGTCTTAAAAAAGATTTTAATAATAAAAATCCATTGTCATCCCCGCGAAGGCGGGAATCCAGTAATATCACACTTTTTCTGGATCCCCGCCTTCGCAGGGATGACGTTACTTTATAAAATTATGTCTTACGAACCAAGTTATCGCGAAGCTCTAAAAAATTCTTTTATTTTAATTTGGAAAAATAAATCTTTTTGGGCTTTTGGAATTCTTGCCGCTTTATTTATCAGTCCATTTGGCTTGGGTGGTTTCTGGGGTAATTTTTTGATAACTGGACAAGAAAATCTCAAATTTAGCAACTTTCCAATTACTGATTTCTTTCGCCTGCTTTCTACCAGCAACATACCAGATTTTGCCTCTTTGACCTGGATTTTAGTAATCATGTCAGCGGTTTTGACTATTGTAATTTTTGTTTCAGTTTGTGCGCAAACATCTCTCATTATCAATGTTTGCGAATATTATAAAAAGAAAACTTATTCTAAATTAAATACAACTTGGAACAAAAGTTATAAATATTTTTGGAAAATCCTCGGTTATGATTTATTGCGAAAATTATTTTTGATTATCACCGTAGCTTTTAGCGCTGGACTTTGGCATTTGCTTGGAAAAAATAATTTTTGGAGTTTGTTTTTGTTAATTTTATCTTTTACCGTCGTCATCTTTTTATCTTTGATAGTTTCTTCTATCACCGCCTATGCTTCTGGCTATGCCGTAGTAGAGAATAAATCTTTTCAAAATGGCATACAAAAAGGGGTTCTGCTTTTTAAAAACCACTTTTTAGTTTCTTTGGAGATAAGTTTGATAATGCTTCTTCTGGATTTGGTTTTAGCTTCTATCATTTCCACTATGATAGTTTTGGTTTTTATACCATTTTCAGTTTTATGGTTTATCGCTGGATTATTCAATAGTCTAGTTTTACTATATTTCTCTATTGTTTTAACTGTTTTGACTATCGCCATATTTATAATTCTCATCGGCGGTTTTTATAACGCTTTTAATACCGGCACTTGGATGTATCTATTTATGAAGATGCATCATGAAGGTATCTTTTCGCGTTTTAGTCATTTTTTTATTAAACTTTTTCAAAAATAATTATGTCTGATTTTCAATCCATAAACGATTTGATGAAAAAGGGGGAAGGTAAAAAAAAGACAGATGATGTCCAAGAACAATTAACCCAAAAAATAAAAACAATTCGTCAAAAAGGCAAAGAGGAAGACACGGAAAAGAAAGCCCGTGAACTTGGTATTTCCTATATGAACCTCTCTGGTTTCCCTGTGTCCGCTGAATCGCTTCGCGCTATCCCAGAAAAACAAGCCCGAGAAAAACAAATTGTTTGTTTTTATTCCACTCCAGAAAAAATCAAAGTTGGTACTTTTGATTATAACAAAGATATCGAAGAGTTTGTTTATCAATTGGGTGAAAAAAATCACGCACAAGCCGAGGTTTATCTAGTCTCCAAAGCTAGTTTGGATCATGTTTTAAAACTTTATTCTACATTACCCATCATCAAGCCTATCAGCAAAGAAATCAATATTACCGAGGAAGAACTCAATAAATATCAGGTAGAAATGGACAATATCCAGTCGTTGGAGGAAAAATTTAAAAGCATAAATATTACCGATATTTTAACTTTGATTATTGCCTCTGCGCTCAAACTCAATAGTTCCGATATCCATGTTGAAGCTGAAGAAAAAGGTATTGCCGTGCGTTATCGTATTGATGGAGTACTACATGATGTTGCTAATTTACCTATAGAACAATGGAAACGTTTTGTTTCTCGTATCAAACTTTTGGCTGCACTCAAAATCAATGTCACTGACAAACCTCAAGATGGTCGAGTAACTTTGAAATTACCTTCCGGCAGTATTGATGTTCGTGTTTCCACCATGCCGACAACTTATGGCGAAAGTGTGGTAATGAGAATTTTATTTTCCGGTAGCAAAGGTGTTACTTTTGATGATCTGGGATTTTACGGTAGTTCTTATGAACGTCTCAAAAAAGAAATAGAACGTCCAAACGGCATGATAATCACTACTGGTCCGACAGGTTCTGGTAAAACTACTACTCTTTATGCTATTTTGCGTACTCTCAATAAACCTGGGGTAAAAATTATCACTTTGGAAGATCCAGTGGAAATCAAAATGGAAGGCGTCAACCAAAGTCAGGTTGACCCAAGTCGTGATTATACTTTTGCCAAAGGTTTGCGCAGTATCCTACGTCAAGATCCTGATATTTGTATGGTTGGGGAAATTCGTGATTTAGAAACCGCAGAAATCGCTATCCAATCCGCTTTGACCGGCCATTTGATGCTTTCTACTATCCACACCAATAGCGCTTCTGGTGCCCTACCACGTTTCCTTTCTATGGGTGTAAAACCTTTTTTGTTAGCTCCATCACTCAATGCTATCATCGGTCAACGTTTAGTTCGTCGCACATGTCCAAATTGTATTGAAGAAGAAAAAATAGATGCTGAAAAAATGGTTCGCATCAAAGAGCAATTAGAAAAATTACCTGCTGAAGAAAAAACAAAAATTGATTTTGAAAATTTGAAATTTTATCACGGCAAAGGTTGTGAATCTTGCTCTGGCTTGGGTTACAAAGGACGTATCGGTATTTATGAAATATTTACTATGAATAAAGAAATTGAAGAAATCATTTTGACCGGCCAAACATCTGAATACGCTATCCAGGAAATCGCGGTGAAAAACGGGATGGTTACGATGGTGCAAGACGGCCTACTCAAAGCTCTCAACAAAGTAACGACAGTGGAGGAGGTGTTCCGTGTGACTGAGTAGTCACAAATCATTAAAAATGATATAATAAAACTATATTGGTTTAGTTTGTTCAAACGGATATTGGATACTGGATATTAGATATTGTTTAATATATTTAATATCCAATATTTAATATCCAATATTTAATAAATTTTTATGTACGCTCATAGACTTTCTACCAAACCGGCTCATGAACCACCGGTCAAAACATATCGCATTATCGCCTTTTCTTTTTTGGCTTTAACCGTTGTTTTATTGGCTATCGTGATTTTTTCTGCTTTGAAAAAAACAGAGATTACCGTTATTGCCAAAGAAGATAAAAAAACTATCAATTTAACAGTTGATGCAAGCAAAGAAAAAAACGATGGTAAATCTCTGGTGGCTATAGTTACCACTACTCAATTTTATTCAAGCGAAAACTACACCCCAACAGGAGCCAAGACAGTGGAAGGGCTTTCCAAAGGTGAAGTAACTTTGTACAACCAAACAGGTGAAGTTCAAATTTTGGTCAAAACTACCAGATTATTATCACCTGAAAATGTTTTATTCCGTTTGGAAGATAGGGTTAGTATCCCCGCTCGCGGTCAAGTCACTGCCAAAGTTTACGCTGATCAAAATGGTTCAGCTAGTGATATCGGACCAACAAAATTCACCATTCCAGGATTGTCTACTGATAAACAAAAAGTTATCTTTGCTGAAAGTTCCCAAGCTATGGTTGGTGGTAGTGGAAAAATCGGGATAGTTTCTGAAAGTGATATCACAGGAGCAAAAAATGATTTCAAAGAAAAAGTAAAACAAGCTTACCTCAAACAATTGGGCGAAGCCGAGCTTTGGGCTGATGCAAAAATCATCACCGTAACTCAAAGCAATCCTATAATATCTCATAAAGCCGGAGATGAAACCGGTATATTTACTTTGCATGGCACCTCCACCATTGTTGGAGTATTTTTCGCCAAAAAAGATTTGGAAGATTTATTAAATAAAGAGATAGGAAATACTTTGGATAATGATGCGGAAAAAATACTTTCTTTCTCCGGTGAACCAGCTGTAACTATCGCCTCTACTGATTTATTGAACCAAACCGCCCAATTAAATGTTTCTCAAGAAACTCTAGTCACTCTCAATGCCGAAGCACAAAGTTTGGCAAAAACAAATTTTACAGGTAAAGAAAAAGGTGAAATAGAAAGATATGTAGTAGGATTACCACACGTCACTGGTGTGAGTGTAAAATTCTCCCCTTCTTGGAGTGATACTGCACCTAGTTCTGCGGATAAGATTAAGGTAGTGGTGAAGAATGTGAAATAGTCTTCAGACTTCGGACTACAGACTACTGACTACAAAAAAACTCGATCGTAATTGGTCGAGTTTTGTTTTAGAAAAAAAAGACGGACCCGAAGGTCCGTGTATAGTTTTGACGAGGTACTTTACTCATTGAAATTTCCTATTTCAACTTTCAGCTCATTCACCAAAACCTCATTTATAAAATTTTTTGCAACAACATCAGACCAAGCACATTTAAACCCCTGCTCACCATCTTTTTCTTTGGTTGTACTAAGCCACAATGGTAGAACAAAATTGTCTGGAAGAGTGCTGAGACAGTTACTGTCAACGCTGTAATACTTTGCATTATTACTCCCCTCTCTTTTTGCAACTACCATTTTCCCCACATTTACTTTTACAAAACTACTCACATAATAATTTTGATCACTCTCGAAAGAAGGCGGGAGGGCAATAAAAAATAAACAAACAATTGCAACAGAAAGAAGAAGTGAATTCAAGCCGGCCACTAAAAATAAAGCATCAGCCAATGTAATTGTAACACCTTTAATTTTCATTTTTCTTTCTCCCTCAAAAAATTATAAAATGTAATGAACAAATAAACTAACTAACGACATATTATAGCACATTTTCGCACTTTTGTCAAGGGTTTAATTTGGCTAAAATTAGCAAAATAAGTTTTATTTAACATCCTACTTTCTCTTATTTATTAGTATTATTTTTTTCTTTAATCCACTTTTTGTAACCAAAAATTGGAGGAAAAAGTTTCCTCACTGTTAAAACAAACAAAGCCAGTTGTCTTCTTCAC
>CAYRYH010000032.1:0-2328 GCA_964428525.1 uncultured Gammaproteobacteria bacterium
AAATGTCTTGGTGGCAAAAAATCAACAATGTATTGTTTAATGATGGTTTGCCGATAGTTCGTCAAACTGTAGAAGGTTATGTGATGGAAAAAACTTTGGCTCCGGCTATTGAATTTGGCGGAGATATTTTGGATAAAGCCCAGGGAATCAAAGAAACAGTTGAAAAAATTGCACAAAAAAATCAAGAACCAGAGGTTTATGAAAAATTAATTCCAGAAACCAAGGCAACATCTACAACATTTACAACAACTACATCATCTACAACAACTACAACAGAAGAAGTGGCAAGTGACAAGGAACAAGCTACAAGTACAATTGAAGAAGTTGTAAATACAATTTTTTATGGATCTGGTGGGGGAGGGTCATCCTATATTCCACCAACTGTAGAACCTACCACCACTCCCGAGATTGAGTTAGATTTAGAAACTCCATCCCCGGAATTATTTTTGGAATTATTGCAAACCACCACTACCAATTTTATCACTTTGAATTTTAGTTCCAGCGAAACAACTTCTCTACCCGTGAGTTTTGAAGGAGAATACAGTACTTCTACTTTTTGGAATTCGCTTTTTCCTTGGACCACCTCTACCTCATATATTTTTGAAACTGACAAAAGTGGAGATTATGTTTTTCGTATACGTGCGATTGATAGTGTTTATAATACTTCCACTTGGAGTGTGGTATCTACCACCTTGCCGATGATAAATCGTGAATATATTTATTTAACTGGCGACCAAACAGAAGACGAACTCATTTTGACCAAAGAGGGAAGTCCTTATATTTTGGATCAGTATTATTATGTTCCGCCAGAAAAAAAATTGATTATTGAATCTGGGTCGGTTATAAAAAGTTTGGCTTATGAAGAGGATGATATATTTTTGGCGTATGCTTTTTTGGATGTTGCCGGAGTTTTGGAAATTAAAGGCGAGCCAGAAGACAAAGTAATTTTTACTACTGTTTATGACCATTCTTTTGGAGATGATTACCTAAATACCGTCTTGTTAAGTGCTTCAACCACAGATGAAGTGATGGGCGGAATTTTATTGAGCGTTTTTGATACTGAGGTTATGTTGGATAATTTTGAAATGAGACAGTTTGAACGTTTGCAACCACATGTACAATTGGCGTCAGTTATTATAAATGAAGATTATATATTTCCGGAAAATAAATGTTTGTTAGCGGAAAATTCCACTGTAAATATCAGTAATGCGAAATTTGTCGGTTGCGGAGAGCAAGGTGGTTTATATTTAGTAAATTCACAAACTGGTATTTTAAATACGGAGATAATTTCTGATTTCAATGCTTATGACAACGGGGTTGTGGCGCAAGGCGGTCTCCTGAATTTGCAAAATGTGAAAATCAAAGGTTACCGAGAATATCCTTTGGTAATTTCCGAAGAAGTAGTTTTTACTTACGAAGGATTAAATTTTGAAAACAACAGAGTTGATGGTATTTTTATAAAAGATTTATCCGGAGAATTGATTTTGAAAAAAGGCGAAGTTCCAAAAGTTTTGGATAGAGATATTTTGAGAAATTTATCTTTATTTATGGTAGAACCAGGCGCGGAATTTTATTACGAAGGTCTGGATGGATTATCATCAAATGAAAGTTTATCTATTGTCGGCACACAACAAGACAGAATAAAAATTTATTTACCCGATATTTATGAAAGGGCAATGTCATTTAACAATACGGTAAATTATTTTAAGTATGTGGATTTTATCGGATTAGAACCATATGTAAACACTGGTTTAAAAAATTCTTACAACATAGAGGATGTTTGGAGTTTGGCAACTTCGGATTCTTTGCGAACAGAAATTTTTTCTTCCAGAAAAAGACGCAGTCAAGGGTTGATAATCAGAAATGGAGAAGTCACTTTGGAGCAAGTGAGATTTATCAACAATTTTATTCCATGGTCAATTTCTTTGCAGTTGTATAATTCCACCGGCTATTTGAAAGATGTATCTTTTATTTCCGCTAAACCATATGGCGAAATATTTTATTTGGAAGAAGCGCGTAGTCGTGGAATAAATGGTGATGGGGGAAATGTTGAATTGGATAATATAAATTTTTCAGATTTATTTTGTGGTATTTATTCCGATCCGGGCTATTATTATGGTTTGATAAAAACCGTGACTACTAATATGTCGGAAAGTAATTTTGAAAATGTTATTTATAATTTTGTGCCGGAGGATTTGATAATTTTTTCCGTGCCAGAGGAAGTTGTAACTTCAACACCGGAGGGCGAAGGTGGTTTGGTGGAGTAGTTTTTATTCCCCTCTCTTATTCAAGAGAGGGGCGAGGGGAGAGTCTAAATCCCTCCCTCTG
>CAYRYH010000032.1:2428-10132 GCA_964428525.1 uncultured Gammaproteobacteria bacterium
ATAGACTCCACCCTAACCCTCCTCTTAAACAAGAGGAGGGAACTTCCCCTCTCTTATTCAAGAGAGGGGCGAGGGGAGAGTCTTTAACATAAAAAAACTTTCGCTTACCAGCGAAAGTTTTTTTATTTCGTTTCTTACTAGCTTATTAGCTTGCAAGCTCACTAGCTTTTACTGAAGTTCCGGATAAAGTGGAAATCTTTTGCTCATTTCCAAAACCTTCTTTTTTATCTCCACCAACTTCTCTTCATTATCTTTATTTTTTATCGCTTCATCAATCCACGAAGCAATAATTTCCATTTCTTTTTCTTTCATCCCGCGAGTGGTGAGCGCTGGAGTGCCCAAGCGAATACCGGACGGATCCATAGCGGTCCTAGTTTCACCCGGTACCATATTTTTATTAACCGTAATCCCAGCTTTATCCAGTGCTTTTTGCGCCTCACGCCCAGAAATATTTTTATTACTCAAATCAATCAATAATAAATGGTTATCAGTTTGACCAAAACAAATAGTATATCCCATTTTTTTGAATTCTAATTCTAGAGCTTTTGCATTTTTGATAATTTGTTTGGCATATTCTTTGAATTCAGGTTCTAGTGCTTCTTTGAAAGCCACAGCTTTGGCGGCAATATTATTTTCATGAGGTCCGCCTTGAAATCCAGGAAAAACAGATTTATCAATTTCTTTGGCAAATTTTTCTTTACACATGATCATACCACCGCGAGGTCCGCGAAGAGTTTTGTGAGTAGTGGTAGTGATAATATCAAAATAGGGGACGGGATTTTCCATTTGACCTCCGGCGATAAGTCCGGCGATATGAGCGATATCAGCCATGGTAATAGCTCCAACTTCGTCCGCTATTTCTTTGATTTTTTTCCAATCAATATGACGAGAATAAGCGGAGTAGCCGGCTAAAATAATTTTGGGTTTATTTTCAATCGCCACTTTTTTTAATTCATCATAATCTATCAAACCTTCACTGTTGGTTTTATAGCGAATGAAATTATAAATTTTGGCCATATAAGTGACTGGATGGCCGTGGGTCAAATGCCCCCCATGTTCCAAATCCATGCCAAGCACCGTGTCTCCTGGTTGTAATAATGCGAAATAAACAGCTATGTTGGCCGGAGCACCAGATAATGGCTGGACATTGACGTGCTCTGCCCCAAAAAGCTCCTTAGCACGGTCTATGGCGGTTTTTTCTATCTCATCAATGAATTCACACCCACCGTAATAACGCTTGCCAGCGTAGCCCTCACTGTACTTATTTGTCAAAACAGAGCCCAATGCTTGTAACACAGGGAGGGACACAAAATTTTCCGATGGTATCATTTCCAAACTTTCTTCTTGGCGAGCCTGTTCGTGTTTGATGGATTGATATATTGCAGTGTCAAATTGTGATAAGTTTTGGTTGTTCATAATTTTTATTAAATTCAAAAGTCAAAAGTTAAAAGTTAAAATTGCAATTAAAAAGTCAAAAGTTATTAGATTTTTATTTTTGAATTGAAATTTTGCCTTTTGCATTTTGAATTTTAAATTTTTTAACTAAATATGTTTGTTTTTCCTTAAACCCTAGCTTTTTGTAGTACCCCTTTACTCCCACTCCTGAAATTACCGCCAGAGTGTCAACATCATTATCTTGACATATTTTTTCTGTCA
Organism: uncultured Gammaproteobacteria bacterium; assembly: GCA_964428525.1. Classification (GTDB taxonomy): domain Bacteria; phylum Patescibacteriota; class Patescibacteriia; order Magasanikbacterales; family GWA2-37-8; genus JAKLGL01. Next base: position 4,085 of record CAYRYH010000032.1, read on the forward strand.
TCGCAATTAGTTGTTTACCAAATCCTTTGTGCTGACTTTCTTTTTTATTTTTTGTTTTTAGTTCTAACGATTGTCCATAAGTATGAAGTTCACGGATAAAAGCAGGGAATAGTCCATTCTTATCTACTCGTAATCGACAAAAAGCAAAGACCACGTTTCTTTTCGCATCTTCAAAACTTAAGAAGTACTCTGTGCCACCACTAGCTTCATATTTATCAATAAACAAAGAAATATTTTTATTATAAGGTATTTGTTTGGTTGTCATCCCTGCGAAAGCAGGGATCCAGGAAAGCCTGCCACTGGATTCCTGCTTTCGCAGGAATGACAAAGCCTGTTTTTTTGTTTGTAGTCCGTAATCTGTAGACTGAAGACCGGCTTGGTGACCAACTTCCCTGCATCTTAGGCAGTTACATTTCAATTCACGCTTATTCATCTCTGACTGTATCACTTGTCGTAAGTTCGTCATTTTATTTCCAGCTTTTATATGATGAGAGGGGATATCGCGAATAAGACGTGATATGCGGACATAACGTGGAATTTTTGTTTTGAAAGTAATCAGAGTTTCCAAAAGTTTTTTATCGCTGTAAGGTTTGTATTTTCCTTTTTGAAGCCAAATATAAAGTTCGGAATTTTTTACTACTGTGCAAGGATAAATTTTGATCATATCCGGACGATAATCTGGATTGTCAAAAATTTCAAGCATCATTTTCAAATCTTTTCCCGGGGTTGATCCTGGTAGTTGTGGCATCAAATGTAAATCTACTTTGAAACCATAAAGCTTCAATAATTTCATAGCATTTACAATCTCAGTAGACCCGTGTCCGCGTTTTATGGTTTTCAAAATTTTATCATCAATTGTTTGTGCGCCAAGTTCTACTCTGGTGCAACCTTGTTCGCGCATCTGCCAAACAGTTTTTTCATTGATAAAATCCGGTCTGGTTTCCAGCGTCAGCCCAACAATTCTATGTTTAGCTTTTTCATTTTTTTTCTGTTCAACAATCAAATCTTTTTTAAGTTGTTCAATTTTTAATTTTGAATTGAAATTTTGACTTTTGAATTTTGACTTTTGACTTTTTGAATTGCTTGCTTTAAAGCAATTCAAAATAAACCAATATTGATATTGAAGCGGATAAGCATTCCAAGTCCCGCCTTTGACAATTAATTCTATCTTATCTGTTGGGTGACCATTTTTTTTCAAAGCATCGATGCGACGGATTACTTGTTCATAAGGATCAAATGCTAATTGTAATGCTCGCGCTGCCGCTGGTTCATCTGAAATATAACTTTTGGGCATACCTTTTTCATCTGGGCAATAAACGCATTTTCCTGGGCATGGATATGATTTGGTCAAAACAGTAATTATAGAAACCCCGGACATTGTTCGGACAGCGCGCTTGGTTAGTAATTTTTCTAAATCCTGATTTTGCTTAATCTTGCCGTTTTTGAGCAATTTATGATATACTGCCAATAGATCTGATTTTTTGGGAATGTCTTTGGTTTGTTTATTATTACGCAAAAAATCACGCTTGATAGTGTCAAGTTTTTCCATGGTTGGCTGTTTTGATTTAACAACCCCCAATATTAATTGTTCTGATAAGTTTTTCATTGATATTGAATATTAGATATTGGATATTGTCGGTTTTTATTTCAATAATATTCAATATTCAGTATTCAATATTTTATTATTATGTCTCACAATCCCGCTCAAATTATACGCAATATTACAGCAAATTACAATACCATCGCTACGCAGTGGGATATTTCGCGTTTTCGTCCTAGTCCCATCAAAGTCAAAGTGCTCAAGGCTGTTAAAAAAGGATTTGTGGTAGGAGATATAGGTTGTGGAAACGGATTGATAATTCCAGAAGTATTGAGGCATGGCGCCAAAAAATATTATGGTTTGGATATTTCTTCTCAATTGATAAAAATCGCCAAAAAAAGATATGCTGAGGAAATCAAAAAAGGCAAGGTAGAATTGAAAGTTGGCAATGCTCTGAAATTGCCTTATGGAAATAATAAATTGAATTTAGTATTTAGTTTTGCAGTGATGCATCATTTGCCAGGAAGTGAAAATCATTTGAAGTTTTTGGAAGAAATAAATAGAGTCCTTAAGCCTGGTGGTAAGGCGATATTGATAAATTGGAATTTATTGAATAAAAAATTATCACAAAGATTTGATATCAAAGAGAGGTTGATGCAGGCGGAAAAAGAAGGATATGACAAACGAGATGTTTTTGTCCCTTGGAAAGCTACAGCAGGAGAAAATATAGAGCGTTTTGTACATATTTTTGTTCCAGAGGAAATAAAAAAACTAGCCAAACAAGTTGGTTTCAAAAAAATTAAAAACGAATATTTTGAACAACTTGGAAAAAAAGAAAAAAATGGTGAAGAACTGGTAACAATTTTACAAAAATAAAATATGAAAATATTACAAGCTAATAAATTTTATTATCATCGTGGTGGAGCGGAAAAAGTTTTTTTTGATACTATCTCTTTGTTACGTGAAAACAAAGAGGAAGTGTTGGAATTTTCTATGAAGCATTTGCAAAATATTTCTTCTGGTTATGATAAATATTTTATTTCCGAAGTGGATTTTAGCGATAAAAAAAATAAATGGCAAAAATTTTGTCATTTGTTTAATTCAAACGAAGTTGATCAAAAATTGAATTTACTTTTCAAAGAAAAAGGTAAACCCGATGTGGCCCATCTACACAATGTGTATCATCAGTTGTCCGCTACTATTTTCAAAAAACTCAAACGTGCCAAAATACCCACCGTTTTAACCGTGCATGATGTCCAGCCGATGTGTCCGAATCATCGGATGATAAGAAACAATAAATTATGCGAGCGTTGCCATCAACATAAATATTACCAATGTTTTTTGGGGAAATGTGTGGAAAATTCTCGAAGTAAAAGTTTGGTGTCAGCGCTAGAATCTTACTATTTTTATTTCAAAAATATTTATAACAATATAGATATTTTTATAACGCCCAGTCAGTTTTTCAAAGATAAGATGGTGTCTTGGGGTTTCCCGGAATACAAAATAAAAGTAGTGCGTAATCCTTTTGTGGCACCGCGAAAAAAGTTACCACTCGGAGATAAAATTTTGTATTTAGGTAGATTGCACACAGAAAAAGGGATAAAAACATTTATGGAAAGTTTATTGCAATTGCGCGATTACCCGGTAGTTATCGCCGGTAATGGTCCGGAGGAAAAATGGGTAGAAGAATTTATCAAAAAAAATAATTTAAAAAATGTAGAATTAGTAGGTTGGGTAGCGGATGAAAAATGGGAAGCCATGATAGCTCAAGCAAAAGTCGTGGTAGTGCCTTCGTTGTTTTATGAAAATTGTTCTATCTCTATTTTGGAAGCATTGGGTTATGGAAGATTGGTAGTTGCTACAGATAGAGGCGGAAATAGGGAATTGATAATCAATAAAAGGACGGGTTTTTTGGTAGAACCAGAAAATGTGTTAGCTTTGTCTATTGGCATTAAACAAGCTTTCAAAACTGGTGAAAAAGAAAGTTCACAAATTATCAAAAACGGTTTTGAACTTTTGCGACAAAATCATGATCCGCAAAAATATACAGAAAGATTGAAGCAGATTTATCAAGAAGTGATAAAAAAATAAAACAAAAACACCTTGACTTTGAATCAAGGTGTTTTTTTGAGAATTAGTTTAAACGGTTTTGAATTTTAGCAAAGCGGTTCTTTTATCCGTTTGATAAATTTGTTCCGTTTTTTCAGCTATATCTTTCCAATCATAATTTTTTTCCACAATTTGTTTGTTTTTATTTCCAGCTACTTCAAGTAATTCTGGATTTTGCAACAAAGTAATTATTTTATCCGCCAAACAAGAGACAGAAGCATTGGTGAACCAAAAGCGACTGTCAGTGATAACTTCTTGGTGTTCAGGAATATCAGAAACCAAAGCTGGTAATCCGTGAGACATGGCTTGTAATACAGTGATTGGTAAACCTTCGTTTTCAGAAGGATGTATCAACATTTTAGCATTAGCATAAAGTTCTTCCAAGTTTTCATCAGTTTGATTGCCGGTGAAAACGATACTTTTGTCATTTTGAGCCAAGCGATGTAAATATTTTACATAATCATCGGTAAAAGCTCCGTCACCCACGATAGCTAATTTATAATCAGCTAATAGCATTGGGTTTTCCATTTTGGCTTTTTTGAAAGCGCTGATGAGATAATGTGCCCCTTTATGAGCCACCAAACGAGAAATCATCGCCAAATATTTTCCTTTTTCCAACCCAAAATTTTTCAAATGTGCATCACCAATTTTTTTATCCACTGCAGTTACACCATTTGGGTTATAAGTAGCAAGACATTTATATTCATTAAGTGCATAATTTTGGATAGTTTTACTCACAGCAATAGTTTGATGAGCAAATTTACAAGAAGCTTTTTCACCCATTGCAAGCATAAATCGAGCAAACCAATTCCATTTTTGATGGTATCTATCGATACAATGAAATGTAGAAATGATTTTTGTTTTTGGAGATAAGATTCTCGGAATAAAAGACAACAAAGATGGGCCAACACCGTGATAATGGATAACATCAACTTTTTTGAAAAAGATAGCATCCATTGTAGAAATGAAAGTGTGAACAATCGCGTCCAAATGTTTAGTGTGTAAAGTGGCGCAGTGAACTATTTTCATCCCTTTAAATTCTGTAACATGTTTTGGAGTATACCAATTTCTGGCGTACACCAAAACTTCATGTTTTTTGGCCAATTGTACACCAAGCTCTTCAACGTGTTTTTCAATACCGCCAAAGATAGCTGGAGCACCTTTTTGACCGATCATAGCTATTTTCATATTTTATAAAGTTTTAGGCTCCAAGCTCTAAATTGGCTTGAAAACCAGAAATTAACATTACTCCGACCTGTTTTTTGAGTAACGAAGTATTATAGCACATTTTGGCGATTTTGTCAAGGGGTAAGATTGGCTAATGTTAGCCAAAAAATAATTTTGATATTTTGCCTTTGGCGTTGCTTTAAAAGAAATTATGTAGTATAATGTTTGTATAATCTAAATTTATGCTTATAAATGGTAAAAAAATAGCGGAAAATCTAAACAAAAAAACCCTTGAATTGGTTAAAAAAATCAAAAAAAGAGGTTTGTCGCCAAAAATTGCGGTAATTTTGGTAGGGGGTTCAAAACCTTCACAGATTTATGTAGCTCAAAAAGAGCGTTTGGCCAAAAAGCTCGGTTTTGATTTTGAATTGATAAAAGTTGATACAAAGATAAATACGGAAGGTTTAAAACAGATGATTGTTAATTTGCAGAAACAAAAAAATCTTTGTGGCTTGATAGTCCAACTACCATTACCAAAAAAAATAAATACTTTTGAAGTTTTGAATTGTTTGGATTACGAGGTGGATATTGACTGTCTTGGTGCGTATGGTTTGGGGAGATTATATCAAGATAAAAGAGAGTTGGAACCCCCAACTGCTGGTGCAGTTATGGAGATACTCCGAAGTTTGAAAGTTAAATTGCCCGGTAAAGAAGTGGTTGTTATAGGAGCTGGAATTTTGGTTGGTAAACCATTGGCAACTATTTTGATGCAAGAAAGAGCGACTGTGACTGTGTGCAATAGCGCAACCAAAGATATCAAAAAGAAATGTTTGGGAGCCGATATTATTGTAACTGGTGCTGGTGTGAAAAATTTAGTAAAAGCCAATATGGTCAAAAAAGGCGCGATAGTGGTAGATGCTGGATTTTCTTTTGAAAACGGTAAAGTATTTGGCGACGCGGATGTAAATGCTTTGGATAAAAAAGGTGCTTTGGTTACACCAACTCCAGGAGGGGTAGGGCCGGTGACAGTGAGTAAATTGATGTTCAATGCGGCAAAGTGTGGGGAGATAAAAATTAAATAAAAAATAAATTTAATTTTTTAATGACCAAACCCCAATGACCAATGACCAATCAAACCTGCCCGCCATCGGCTACGCCTTAGGCGTTAGCAGGCGGGTCCCAAATCCTAAACCCTAATTATATTTGGACATTTAGGCATTGGACATTGATTG
>CAYRYH010000033.1:0-9827 GCA_964428525.1 uncultured Gammaproteobacteria bacterium
TATTCATACAAATCACAGTTTCTTTTGACCAATTTACACATTCTTCCATACAAGTTTCATAAGCATCCTGCACATCTTGCTCTGTTTCATCATCAGCATAACGCACACAATCTCCATATTTTTTACAAGCTTCCGGGCAACTATCTGAAATTACTTCATCTTCATCACAAAGTGATTTTAAGCCATTTATTTTTTCTATTATCTGTTTTTCTATATTTTCTATTTCTTCTAATTCAAGGTTTATAATATTATCTTCATCAATTACCGGCAATTCTGGCACATCATTAAAATAATTTCCATCTGATAATTCTGGAACTTGTGACCCTGGTCTAGGATCGGAATAATCCCCATCTGATAAATCTGGAACTTGTGACCCTGGTCTAGGATCAGTATTTGGATAATAATCTAATAACTCTGGTACTTGCGAACCAGGTCTTGGGTCATTGTTTGGATAGTAATCTAACAGCTCTGGAGTTTCCGACCCTGGTCTAGGATCAGTATTTGGATAATAATCTAATAACTCTGGTACTTGCGAACCAGGTCTAGGATCAGAATAATCACCATCAGAAAGTTCCAGGGGTTCTGAACCAGGGCGTGGTTCTGATTCAATTATAATAATGTCCTCATCTTTAATATCTGGTAATTTTGGAACACTATTAAGTAAGTCATTTTTTCTATCTTGCAAATCTTTTAAACGGTCTTCCAGGTCTTTTATTTGGTTAGCAAATTTTTCTGGTTTATCACAACTACCACTTAAATTTTTTTCTGTACCACTGTCTTTCAAATCTTCCAAAAATTCTTGGTAATCTTTTAGTAATGCAGCTTCTCTGCTACTTTGATTAGGAGAATCTCCCCACATCAAAAAAGCACCGACACCCACCATTGTCGCCGCTCCTCCTAAAATCAAAATTATTTTGGGTAAAGTCATATATTATTTTTATGCATTTAAATAATCTAGGCTTTTATAATACAAAATAAATCATTTTTACGCAACTTCCAACAAAAAAAGAGGTTTTCAAAACCTCTTTTTTTATATTTAAAATTTATTTTATATTAGCAATAAACGTATTCGTTTTTACCATCTTAACACTTTCGGTCAAATGACCTATTTCCATAAAAGAATCCCAAACAAAAGCGCTAAATACTAGTAATAGAGCGAGAAAACCGGTAACAGCAAATATTTTTGTCATTATTCCTATATTTATTTGCCCTTTAATTTTTCGCCCCACTTTCTTTTCCATCTCTGCAATTCTCTCCCCTGTTTTGAGCACGGTATCTGGATTGAGCGAAATACTATCTATCCCCTCTTCTACCAAAAACTCTGCGAACTTCGGATAATCACTTGGTGCTTGTCCGCAAATTCCAACCTTACACTTATTTTTATGTGCAACTTTGATGACTTGTTTAATTAAGGTTTTTACTGCTTCATTATTTTCATCATAAATATGAGAAACCAAAGAGCTGTCTCTATCCACCCCAAGAGTCAATTGGGTTAAATCATTACTACCAATACTAAAACCATCAAAGATTTTGCTAAATTCATCTGCTAAAATCACATTACTTGGAATTTCACACATCACATAAACTTGTAAACCATTTTTACCTCTTTCCAATCCATATTCTTTCATCACATTCAAAACTTTTTTTCCTTCTTCTATTGTACGGCAAAATGGTATCATCACAATCACATTTTTCAAGCCCCATTGTTCACGGACTTTTTTAATAGCTTCACATTCCAATTTGAAACCAGCTTTATATTTGGGATCATAATAACGTGAAGCTCCGCGCCAGCCAAGCATCGGATTTTCTTCTTTTGGCTCATATTCAGCCCCACCGATGAGAGTTGCATATTCATTAGTTTTGAAATCAGAAAGTCGCACTATCACATCTGACGGATGAAAAGCGGTAGCGATAAAAGCTATACCTTCGGCTAATTTATCCACACAATACTGAGTTTTATCTTTATAACCTAAAGTCAATTTATCAATTTTTTCTTTAACTTTTTTATCTTTTATTTTATCGTAATTTACCAAAGCCATCGGATGAATTTTGATAAAATTGGTAAAAATAAACTCTTCTCTGGCCAATCCTACTCCATCACTATGTAGATGAGCGAGAGAAAAGGCACTATCAGGATCACCAATATTCATCATGATTTTTGTTTTGGTTTTAACTTTTTCTTTTACCTCATCTCTTTGCACTTCAAACGGCATTTTTTTATCATAAACATAACCAACTTCACCCTCCGCACAAGAAACAGTTATTTCTTGACCAGTTTTTATTCTTTTGCGCGCGCCCTCAGCACCAACTACACACGGCACCCCAAGTTCACGAGATACAATGGCAGCGTGAGAAGTTTTACCACCCTGCTCAGTCACGATAGCCGAAGCGATTTTCATGATGGGTTCCCAATCTGGATCAGTGATTCTAGTCACCAATACTTCACCTTTTTTGAAACTTTTCATTTGTGTTGGATTTTCTATAACACGCGCTTTACCAATGCCAATTTTTTGCCCGATACTCAAACCTTCACAAAGAATTTTGCCTTTTTGTTTCAGTTTATAAGTTTCAATCACTGATTTTTTTGATAATAAATTTTTTACTGTTTCACTGCGAGCTTGTACGATAAACATTTTTTCAGTTTCTCCATCACGAGCCCACTCTATATCCATCGGATGTCCGTAATGTTCCTCTATTTTCATCGCCCAGGAAGCCAAAAGCAAAATATCTTTGTCTTTCAAACAAAAACTTTCACGATCTTTTTTATCTGTTATTGCTTGTTTAGTTCCACCTTTTTTATCATAAACCAATTTTACTTCTTTACTCCCCAATCTTCTGGAAATTATAGCTTCATGACCCTGACGCAAACCTTCTTTGAAAACATAAAATTGATCTGGTATTATCCGTCCTTGAACCACATATTCTCCCAAACCATGTGTCGCGCTTACCAAAACAACTCCAGTAAAACCGCTTTCCGTATCCAGTGTAAAAATAACTCCCGACTGACCAATATCTGATCTAACCATTTCTTGTACACAAACGGAAAGAGAAACATCTAAGTGATTAAACCCTTTGTCTATCCGATAAGAAATCGCCCGGTCAGTAAATAAAGATGCTATACATTTTTTTACAGCCAATAGCAATTCTTTGTCTCCGCTAATATTGAGATAGGTTTCTTGTTGTCCAGCAAAACTGGCATCAGGTAAATCCTCAGCTGTTGCACTACTCCTAACCGCCACACTCAAAACTTTTTTTCCAGATTTTTTTGTCAATTCTCGATAAGCACTCAGTATTTCTCGGCTGATTTCCCAAGGCATTTCTGCTTTGAGCATCAATTCACGAATCTTTTTTCCAGCAATTGATAATTTTTTCAAATCCGTTCCGTCAACTCCTTTGAGCAATTGTTTTATCTTTTCTTCTAAATTATTTTGTTGTAAAAAAATACGATACCCCTGTGCGGTAACGGCAAAACCGTCCGGAATAGCAATGCCTTTTTTGGTTAAATGTCGAAACATCTCACCTAATGATGCATTTTTTCCGCCCACACTTGGAATATCTTTGATAGTGGTTTCTCTGAACCATTTTATGTATTTATTTTGATTTGACATAGACCACCTTGTTTAAATTCAAAATTTAAAATTCAAAATTCAAAATTGCAAGTAAAAATTTAAAATCTATTATCCCGATTTAAATCGGGATACAATACTTTTGACTTTTGACTTTTGAGTTTTGAATTTTTTTAATTATATCACACTTTTATCATTTTGAGAAACTCTACTTCATCCACAATTTTCACCCCTAAATCCTTCGCCTTATCATATTTACTCCCTGGATTATCCCCAACTATCACGGCAGTGGTTTTTTTACTCACACTTTCAGAAATTTCTCCACCCAAAGATTTGATTTTTTCTTTGGCTTCATCACGCGACATCGCTGACATCGTACCGGTCAAAACAAATGTTTGCCCAGTCAATGGACCGGATTTTTTATGAGTAATTTGTTTTTCTATTTCCACTCCATTTAAAATCAACTTTTCAATATATTTTAAATTCTTTTTATTTTTAAAATAATCAATAATAGCCAGAGCAACTTTTTCCCCCACTCCGTAAACTTTGCGCAAATCTTCCAAACTGGAATTTTGTAAATTTTCCAAGGTCTTAAAATTTTCGGCTAAATCTTCCGCAGTTTCCTCCCCCACTTGCGGAATACTCAAAGCATTTATAAAACGAGAAAAAGAAATTTTACGTCTTTTATTTATTGCGTCTATCAGATTACGGGCTGATTTTTCTCCAAATCTTTCCAAAATTTCCAAATCCCCTACGGTCAAAGTAAATAAATCACTAGCGTCCTCTATCAAACCCTCGTTGACCAATTGCTCTATCACTTTCTCTCCACAATGGTCTATGTCAAAACATTTTTTAGAAACAAAATGAATAATTTTTTGCAATTCTTGAGCAAAGCAATTTTTATTTTGACAAAACAAAATAACTTGATTGGAATTATCGCCAACATTTAATTTTTTATTGGAAACTTCGCTATCACAAACCGGGCATTTTGTTGGGCGATGAAAACTCTTTTCTTTGCCTGTACGCAAACCAACCAAAACTTTTACAATTTTAGGAATAACATCTCCGGCTTTTTCTACAATCACAGTGTCACCTATCTTCACTCCCAACCTATCTATTTCGTCAAAATTATGTAACGTGGCATGCGTCACAGTAGTCCCAACTAATTGCACTGGTTTAAGTTTAGCAACCGGTGTCAAAGCTCCAGTTCTACCAACTTGAACATAAATTTCTTCAACAACTGAAGTTCCTTGTTCGGCCGGAAATTTAAAAGCTATAGCCCAACGCGGTGATTTACCGGTAAAACCTAAGCGCTCTTGATAACTACGTTGATTTACTTTTATCACTACTCCGTCAATCCAATAATCCTCTCTTTCTTTTTTCTTTTGCCATTCTTGCCAAAATTCTACGACCTCATGTAAATTTTTACACACACGACGATAAGGATTTACTTTGAAACCAAGTTGTTCTAATTTTTCCAACTCTTTTTCTTGAGTTGCAGGAACCGCCCCAGAAGAAATATCATAAATAAAAGTATCTAGATTTCTTTTCGCAACTATCGCACTGTCTAATTGTCGAATGGTCCCAGCCGCAGCGTTGCGTGGATTAGCAAAAATTTGTTCTCCGGTTTTTTCTCTTTCTTTATTCAATTTTTCCAAATTACTTTTACTCAAAAAAACCTCTCCTTCGGTTATCACATCTGCTTCTTCTTTTAATTTCAACGGTACACTCTGAATAGTTTTGATATTGAGAGTTACATTTTCACCAACTTTTCCATTACCTCGAGTAGCGGCTGTTTTCAAAACACCTTTTTCATAAGTAAAAACTATATGCAAGCCATCTATTTTGAGCTCACACATATATTCCAAATCTACAGGCCTGACTCCAGTTTCTTTTTGTAAATAATTCAAAATTTTATTTTCCCAATCCTGCATATCATCAATAGAAAATGCATCATCAAAACTCCACTGCGCCACTTGGTGAGTAATTTTTTCAAATTTTGGTAGTGGAGCGCCAGCTACTCGTTGAGTCGGACTATCCGGTGTTATCAATTCTGGATTTTTTGCTTCCAAATCATAAAGTTCTTTTTTGAGACTATCCAGCGCCGCGTCAGAAATCTCCTGAATATCCAAAACATGATAGTTGTAACGATAACGATCTATTTCAACTCGTAGTTTTTCTATACGTTTTTTAATTTCCTCGTAAGACATACTAAAAATATTTAAATCCCAATGCTCAATTCCCAATGTCCAATAAATGACCAATGCTCAAATGACTAAATTGTCACGCTGAACTTGTTTCAGCATCTCCCCGTTGAATCGCAAAAGGGAGATCCCGAAATAAATTCGGGATGACCATTACGTTTAGGGTTTGGGATTTAGGATTTGATTGGTCATTGGTCATTGGGGTTTGGTCATTTTAACCAATTATATTGAAATACCACCTTATTATATATTCCCCATAATACATCGCCAATATTGTCCCTATCACCAAAAACGTTCCAAACGGAATTTCTGAACCAATTTTCTTTTTTTTCATAACAATCAAAGATATTCCAACCAATGCTCCAAGCCAATAGGAAAAAAGCAAAGCAACGATGGTTTTTCCTATTCCCAAAAGTGCGCCTATCAAAACTCCAAAACGCACATCTCCGCCACCAATCCATCTACCTTTGGAAATTATATATTGTAGTGCAAAAAAACCAAACCCAAACAAAATACCGTAAAAAATAGAAAAGTATTCAGGTCTTTCTAAAAACAACAATCTAACAAACACCACACCCGTAGTTGCCCAAATCACTTCTGGTAATATTTCTTTGTATAAAGCGTCGTATAAAAAGATAAAAACCAAAACCGAAGCAATAAACAATTCAAAAATCAAATTGTATAAACTGAAATAAAAAGAATTATAATTAAACCACCAAACGAATACAAACAAAGCTCCAGTAAAAAATTCCATCAAAAAATAATACAAAGGAATTTTTGCTTGGCAAGTTCTGCAACGCCCTTTTAAAAATAAATAACCAAATAATGGTATATTTTCATACCACTCTAGCTTTCTTTCACAAGCGGGACATAAACTGCGTTCAGAAATAAAATTTTTCTTATTTTTCAAACGCCAAACCAAGCAGTTGAGGAAACTGCCGATGATGGAACCAAAAATAAATAATATAGTATAAAAAATCACATTTTAATATCCAATATCCAATATCCAATATTTTAATATACTTTTACACTTTTTACAATAAAATAAAACCCGCCGATTTCTCAGCGAGTTTTATCTGGAATTAATTCCTAATAATTATTCGTTTGTTCCTGTCAAACCGTTTTGAGTAGCATTAACTTCTCCGGTAAATCCTCCGGATGTACCTTCCAAAGTTGCAGAGATCTCATAAGCGGTTGTCGTACCTGTAAATGTATAGTATTCACCGGCAAGAGGTCCTTTTGGAACCTGGTTCATATATACTACAGCACCTGTGGTACATGTACCTTCAAAACCTTCACTTGAAAAACAAATGGTGGATGAAGTGCCTAAGTCAATAGCTGTGTCAGCAATAGGATATGTGTTGTTTTCGTTGAAATAAAGTTCCAACGCAGTTTGTAATTGTTTAAGATCGGAAAGTCTTTTGGAATCGCGAGCTTTTTCACGGGCGTTACCCAAAGCTACAACTGCCAAAGTGGACAATAAACCGATGATAGCGATTACTACCAACAACTCAATCAAAGTAAAACCTTTTTTGTTCATATGTTCACCCCCTTTCTATATTTAGGGATTTTTTAATACTAGAATAGTATATCACAACGCGACTTTTTGTGCCAACATCTTTTTAATTTTATCCACAAGCTCACTTGGGCTATAGTGGGTTTTAATAATATAGTCATCAGCACCAAATTCAAAAGCTTTTTGCACATCTTGCTTTTGACCAAGTTTGGTAATTACAATTACCGGAATTTTATTTGATATTTTATTATTTTTTATTTGTGCCAAAAATTCAAAACCATCGGTTTTACCCAGAGCTATCTCCAGTAAAATCAAATCCGGATTTTTTGTTTTTATCAAGGCAACTCCTCTTTCAGCTGTTTTGGATAAAAAAACTTTAAAACCATTCATGGTTAGATTTTTTTCATAAATATCAGCCAAAAATTCATCGGGCTCTATTAATAATATTATGGGCTTTTTGATCATAGAAACAATTCTGCAAAATTAAACTTATTTTTGATTTACAAAGTTTTTTAAATCCCAATATCCAAATCCCAATTCCCAATCAATGCCCAATGCCTAAATGTCCAAAAGTGATTGGGTTTAGGATTTGGGACCCGCCTGCTAACGCCTAAGGCGTAGCCGATGGCGGGCAGGTTTGATTGGTCATTGGTCATTGGGGTTTGGTCATTTTATACAATCTTCCTCATAGCCAACCCGATAGAAACAGCCATTCTGGGGCCGATTTCTTTCAACACAGGTTTTAAACTATCCTGATAAACCGTGCGAGCCCAAGGATCACCCAAGAAACATCTCAACTGAAATTTTTCTGATAAAAAGTTTGATAGATACGGGATGATAGCTGCTCCACCAGTTAAAATAATTTTTTCCGGACGTTTTCCTTCATTGCCAATCTGACGAAAATAAACATCAAAACTATATTCTATTTGTTTGATAATCGGATCAAGCACAGGATTTAACAATGCCAAAAATTTTTCTTTTTCTAAAGAATTTTTTCCACTCACATTGGCATATCTATATAAATCACCTTTTATTTGTTCTACCTCTTCTGCGGTAAATCCAGAATTTTTTGTCAAAAGAGCATCTATTTTATTTCCACCAAGTAAAAGTGAATGATGGGTTATCGGGACTCCTTGATCAATGATAAAAAAATTAGTTCTCTCTGCACCCATATCTATTACCAAAGTCACAGCCGGGTCTTTTCCAACAAGTGAACGAGCCAAAGCCGTGGATTCAGGCTCCAAAGCTTCCAAAGTTAAACCAGCCTTTGAAAAAACTTGAGTATAAAAAGTGACCAATTTTTTATTTACTGCATTTACTATAACTCTTTGGAATTTACCACCATTTTTGATAACTTGATAATCAATAGCCATCTCATCAATTGGCAGGGGTAATAATTTTTTGATTTCAGCTCTTACTATAATATCCAATTCTTTTTTTTCTAACATTGGTAAATTTACCACTGTATGAAACACAGAAGAAATCGGTAAACTGGCAGTAGCCAAAACAGAAACTGTTTTACAAATCTTGCACATCGCTTTCAGATCAGCCGCATATGCGGCTATCAATTTTGGATCTTCGGCTCTAGAAATTTCCATGACTGCCGAATCTTTGTTTTTAAAATCTTTTGTTTTTACCAAATCATCCATGGTTTTTTCTTTGGGAGCAAAAAGATTGTGGATATTCTTTTTTTCTGAACTACTACCATAAGTAAACAAAACAGGACGATTTTTTTCTTGTTTTAGCTCAACTATTTTTATACCATGAGCACCAATATCCACACCTAAATAAGATTTTTGTTTAGAGAAAAACATAATGAAAAGTTATAAAGTCTATAAAGTTATAAAGTCCATAAAGTCATAAGTCTTTATGGACTTTTGACTTAAAAATTATACCATATTTTATTGTTAAAAGCCATAAGAGTTGAAAAAGTTGTAATAATAGTATAAAATTACATCAATAAGCACTCTTATTGAAAACCCCAATGACCAAATCCCAATGACCAATCAATGCCCAATGCCTAAATGTCCAAATGTAATTGGGGTTTAGGATTTGGGACCCGCCTGCTAACGCCTAAGGCGTAGCCGATGGCGGGCAGGTTTGATTGGTCATTGGTCATTGGGATTTGGTCATTAAAAAAATTAAATACTTTTATGCCCTTATCTCTATTTAACACTCTGGGTCGTCAAAAACAAGAATTTATCCCTATCAAAAAAGGCTCGGTTGGTATTTATACCTGCGGACCGACAGTTTATGATTACGCGCATATCGGCAATTTGCGTTCTTTTGTGTTTGAAGACATTCTCAAAAGAGTTTTGCAATACAATAAATATAAAGTAAAACACATCATGAATATCACTGATGTTGGACATCTGGTTTCAGACAACGACGAAGGTGAGGACAAAATGGAAAAAGGCAGTCGCCGTACCGGTAAAACCGCTTGGGAAATAGCCGACTTTTATACTAGTGCTTTCAAAAACGACCTCCAAAATCTCAATATTTTATTTCCTGATAATTTTTGTCGCGCTACCGACCATATCA
>CAYRYH010000034.1:0-8692 GCA_964428525.1 uncultured Gammaproteobacteria bacterium
AATCAATTTTAAATATTTAAAATTAAATATTGATTAATAATTAAAAATTTATAATTTAAAATTAGCGAATTTTATTAATTAACCCTTTAACTTCTCTTTCTAGCTCGTTGTATTCTTTCCCCACCGCCTCTTTTTTAACAATAAAAAGTAAATAATAACCAGGCATAAGTTCGTTTTTTTGCAGAGATAAGCGTAAAATTTCACGAACTTGTCTTTTTATTCTGTTTCGGATAACTGCTTTTTTGGAAATTTTAAGACCAACACTTATGGCCAAGCGAAGTTGTTTGGTGAATAACGCAGGGTCTTCTTTTTTAGGTATATAATCTGGTATTTTACTTAGTTTTAGCAATTTTATATCCAAAAATTGACCCGAAATATATACTCCGTGTTTGAAAAGTAAATTAAAATCTCTAATTTTTGTAAGACGATTTTCTTTTGCTAACATACTTAATTTAATTTTAACAAAAATAGGTAAAAATGTCATTTAAAAATCCGTCCACTAGTTAAGGACGGATTTTAATTCATTTTTTGATTATTTTGCTTTTCTGGTCAATTTACCTTTTATTTCGTCAGAAACCGTGAGTTTTTTACGGCCTTTTGCACGTCTTCGGCTCAGAACGTTACGACCGCCAGGAGTGCTCATTTTGGCCATAAAACCGTGAGTTTTGGCTCTTTTCTTTTTATTTGGTTGATATGTTCTTTTAGGCATAAAAAAATATTAGATTTAAGTATGATTAATATAGCTTAATTAAATAAGAAAGTCAAGGGTAAAAAAGTTATCCACAGTTATCCACACCTTTTCCACAGCTTGTGCACGGAAAAGGTTATAAAATTAACTAAAAATTGTTATTATAAAAACACTTAAATTTCTTCTAAAATCAAATAATAAATAAAATTTATTTTATTTATTTAATTCAATCCTAGAAATTATGAATAATACTGAAATTTGGCAAGCTGTATTAGCGGAATTAGAACTATCAATTTCTAAAGCTAATTTTATTACCTGGTTTAAAAATACCGGTATTTTCAGTATTAGTGAAGGGCAAGTGGTTATTTGTGTACCAAATACTTTTGCTAGGGCTTGGCTTGAAAAAAAATATCATTCAATGATCATAAAATCATTGGAAAGAATAACTGAACGACCTTTGAAAAAGTTGGAATACAAAATAGATAATATAAAAAATGTTGTTGAGCATGAAATAGATTTGACCATTCCCGCAAAAGCAAACCTAGAACAAAAAGAAGAAAGTGAAAATGAAAATTTTAATGGTGGAAAAATAAAAAATACGAATAATTCTTCTTTTAGTTTAAATCCAAAATACGTTTTTGAAAGCTATGTAGTTGGTAAAGGGAGTGAGTTAGCTTATGCAGCTGCGCAAGCAGTCGTAAATAAACCGGGAGAAGCATACAACCCACTTTTTATTTATGGTGGAGTAGGTTTAGGAAAAACTCATTTGTTGCAAGCTATTGGAAATTCAATTTTGAAAAATAATCCGTCAGCTGTAATAGTATATGTAAGTGCAGAAAAATTTTCTAATGATTTTATCCAGTCAGTGCAAGAAGGAAAAGCAAAAGATTTTCAAAATCGTTATCGCAACATAGATTTATTGTTGATTGATGATATTCAATTTATTGCCGGTAAAGATAGAACTCAAGAATCTTTTTTTCATACATTCAATGAATTACATCAACAAAACAAACAAGTAGTGTTGACGTCAGATAGGCCTCCAAAAGCCATACCGATGCTTGAAGACAGGTTGAAATCTCGTTTTGAATGGGGGATGATAGCTGATATTTCTTCACCTGATTTTGAAACCAGAGTTGCTATTCTCAAGAAAAAATGCGAAGAGAAAAAATTTAATTTAGATGAAAAATCTATTTTCTTGGTTGCCTCTGCTGTGCAGAGTAATATCCGAGAGTTGGAAGGAGCTTTAAATAAAATTATCGTTTATCACCAATTAAAAAACATGGAGCCTACTGTTGATTCCATAAAGAACATTTTGAGCAGTGTAGAGGCTTCACAGGGCCAAAAAACAGTAACACCACAAAAGTTGACGGAAATTGTAAGTAGTTTTTATAACGTGGCTATTGATGATATTTTGGGAAAAAGCAGAGAAAAGAAACTTTCTTTTCCGCGACAAATAATCATGTATATTTTGCGCGAAGATCTCAAAATGTCATATCCATCTATCGGCGAAGAATTAGGGGGTCGTGATCATACTACCGCGATGCATGCTCACGAAAAAATCAGAAAAGAGATTGAAAAAGATATGAAATTACGCCAAGAAATTGAACTGATTAAACAAAAAATTTATAACCCTTAAGTTTTTGATTTTTATAAAATATGAAATTTTCTTGTACCAAAGATAATTTAGCCCAAGCTCTTTCGTTGGTTGTCGGGCTGGCAACCAAAAATGTAAATTTACCGATTTTGAGTAATGTGCTTTTGAAAGCTGATGCTCAAAAAGTGGAGATATCATCTACCAATTTAGAGTTAGCCATAGTTGCCAACATCCGAGCTATAGTAGATGTGCCAGGTACGTTTACAGTTCCAGGTCGCACATTGTTGGATTTTATAAATCTGATGACAGAAGAAAAAATAGATTTTGAATTAAAAGAAAATGAATTAGCGGTTGGTTGCGGTCGTAGTTCCACAAAAATTAAAGGAACTTCAGCAGAGGATTTTCCAGTAATACCGTCAATGGACGAAGGAAAAGGTTTTGCGCTGGAAGCTCGTGATTTCAAAAAAGGATTATCACAAGTTGTTATAGCTACTGCCAAAAGTGATATTCGACCGGAGCTCTCAGGTGTGTTTTTTGGTTTTAATATAAATGAAGAAAAAAAATTAGTTTTAGCCGCTACAGATAGTTATCGTCTGGCAGAAAAAAAATTAAAACTGGAACAAGGGCATGAAGAAGCGGTAAAAATAATTGTACCTGGAAGAACGGTTTCTGAAATTATTCATATTTTGAGTTCGGCTATCAGTGAAGCTGGAGAGGAAAAAAATGCTAGATTACTTGTTGGAGAAAATCAAATCGCTCTCCATTATGCTAATGTGCAGATGGTTTCTCGTTTAGTAGATGGTCAGTATCCAGATTATCCACAAATTATACCCAAAGAATCCAAAACAACAGCTGAATTTAGTTTGAGCACTTTTATCAAAGAGATAAAAGCTGCAAGTTTATTTACTACTACAGGAGTAAACGCCATAAACATCGTAGTAAACAATGATTCTGGATTGATAAATATTTCTTCAGTATCTACTCAAACCGGAGAATATAAATCTGATGTGGAAAGTGTGATTACAGGTGAAAATAATAATATTTTATTAAATCATCGTTATGTTTTGGATGGGTTGAGTAATATGCAAGGGCAAACAGGTGTTTTGAAAATGATAAATACCGATAGTCCATGTATTTTTGAAAGCAAAGAAGAACAAGATTATTTATATATTGTGATGCCGATAAGACAATAAAAGTTTAAGAATAAAAAAAAGCCCGCCTACTTTGGCGGGTTTTCGTTTTTAACTTTTTTGTTTTTGGGATGATCGCGATTGGACATAACAAAAGCTGTTGTTAAAATCAAAGCGAGCACTATCCAAATAATAATAACGGGCTTGTCTTGAGCTTCTTGAAACAACCAAATAAAATCCATAATCCCCTCCATTTTTAAAGAACTGTTGTTTATAGCGAAGTGATTATCTCTAACTCATTTTCATAAGTTTTTCCAGTATTGTCAGTTAAAATTCCGTGTAAATACCAATTACCCGCACCAGGAAAAGTTTTCCAGGTAAAATAAATATTATTATTTTCTAATTTATCATTTTTATCAAAAGTGTAAATTAATTTATTGGTGTTGTTGTTTTTTAAATATATTTTTATATCTTTTATTTCTTCCCAGCGGTAAGGGGAAATTTGTAGTTGGTAAGGAAAATCTGTTTTGGTTAAAACAAGAGGGGAAATATCTTTGAATTCAAAACTTGGAGGTTCGTCTTCAACCATCAAAAATATTTTTATTTCTTCACTTCCAGCATTTCCTTGATCATCTAGTGCAACTGCGCGGAGAGTGTGTTCACCGCCTTTAATTTTAGAAACAGAAACAGTCAGAGAAAAAGGATATTCACTGGAATACCCTAAACGAGTATTATCCAAATAATAATAAACAGAAGCCACTCCTCGTGGAGCAGAGGATTCTACCTCCATTTGTATTTTACGATCATTCAAAATCAGTCCATCAGTTGGATAAATAAAATTTACAGTCGGGGCTAATTCGGGATTGTAAGTAGTGTCATATTCTGTAGGTGGTTCAGAAAAATCTACGGTTATCCCTATGGCTTGTTGTCTCTGTACCCATTCCAATAAAGCATCTTCCCAATTTTGGTATTGAGAATCAGAAGTTGGATTTGTTGGTTCGGGACCTCTAGGATTAGATCTATCTACATAATGTAAAATATCATGAGGCGGAGAGTAAAGACGAGATTCTATAATTTCTGGTGGAGTTGAAGAAGTAGCGATTTTACCGTTGAAACGATTTACTTTCACCAAAACACCTCCATCAGCTCCATTCAAAATTGGTTTGTTGGTAGTAGATTCAGGAAGCGGAGGAAAGCTTTCTGCTGGAGTTCCGGCCAAAGCCTCTTTGATAAATTGATTAAAAATTACACCAGCTAATTTGTTTCCACCAGCTTTCATGGGAGATGGTTTGGTGTTGCCAACCCAAACACCGACAGCCAGAGAAGGGGTATACCCCATAGTCCAAGCATCTTTGTTGTCATTGGTAGTTCCTGTTTTGGCAGCCAGAGGTCTTTCTGGTAAAAACAAAGTACTATTACTACCAAAAACGTAAGCACGAGCATTGTTATCAGACAACACATTGGTTATGGTAGCAGAAACTTCTGGCTCTATAGCCTTTGTTCCTTCACGAGGTTTCCATTCTTCAATTATTTTTCCTGTATTGTCTACTATTTTCAAAATTGAGACAGGTGAATTGTAAACACCTTGGTTGGCTAGAGTTGCATAAGCATTGGTGTGTTCCAATAATTTTACTTCTGCTCCACCCAAAACTAAACTCAAACCATAATCCCCGGTAAAAGTGGTATAACCAAATCGTCCGGCGAACTCTATAGTTTCTTTTACGCCGACTAGATAAAGAGTTTTTACAGCCGGAATATTTAGAGATCCTTGGAGAGCTTTACGCATAGTTACTAAACCGTTTTCTTTACCATCGTAGTTTTTGGGAGTGTAGTCGCTCCCAGAACGACGGTCAAAGTTGGTGGTAACATCATAAAGTACAGTTTCTGGAGTATAACCTTTTTCAAAAGCTAAAGCATAAACAAAAGGTTTAAAAGAAGAACCTGGTTGACGTCTAGCTAAAGTCGCGACATTATATTGTCCGTTGATTTCATCATTTTCAAAATCACGTGAACCAACCATAGAGATAATTTGTCCGGTTTTTGGATCTATAGCTACTAACGAAGCATTGTTAGCATCAGCTTCGGTAACAAATTTATCACCTTGTTCTTTCACTATTTTTTCTGCTAAAAGTTGTTTATCTAAATCCAAAGTAGTAATAACTTTATAACCGCCCTCATCAACCGCTTTTTCACCATATTTATCACCCAATATTTGTTTTACATAAAGAACAAAGTGAGGCGCAGCTAAAATACCAGAAGTTTTTTCCAATTTTATTTCTTGGGCTATAGCTTCCTCATATTCTTTTGGAGTTATCTGATTGTCGGTAAGTAAAAGTTTCAAAATATGATCACGACGAGCTTTGAGTGCTTCAAAATCATTGAGATAACGACTTGGTCGTTGAGGGATAGAAGCTAGCATCGCTGATTCGGCTAGAGTTAAATCTTTGGCGCTTTTTTTGAGATAGCTTTGGGCTGCCGCTTCAATACCATAATTGGTAGAACCATAAGGAATCTCATTGAGATACATTTTGAGAATTTGGTCTTTATCAAATTTTTGTTCCAATCGAAGGGCCAGAATAGCTTCTTTGATTTTGCGATAATAAGAACGTTCGTTTCCAACGAGTGCGTTTTTGATAAGTTGTTGAGTGAGGGTAGAAGCGCCACCACCACCACTGGCTCGCCCCAAGATATTGCTGATTTGCGCGCGGATGATACTGGTTACTCGGATTCCACTGTGTTCGTAAAAATGTTTGTCTTCAACTATGACGGTAGCTTTGATAACCCAAGGAGAAATATCTTTGAGATCTACGACTGTTCTTTTTTGTTCTTGATATATTTCATAAAGTAATTTAGAACCCGTGCGGTCATAGATTTTGGTGCTTTGAGCTACCTGACGCTCGGAAATTTTTTCTGGATCAGGTAATTCTTTGGAAATCCAAAGAACATATCCAGTAGCGCCGATGAAACCGAGCATCCCAAGGCAAACCAAAACCAAAACCGTGCCTCTAAACCATTTTTTTTGAGGTGGTTTGTGAACGATTTTATTTTCTGGTCTGGTTTGGTTGAAATTGCCGTAAGATTTTCTCTCACGAAGAGCCGGGATAGGCATAAAAATCTATTAAAAAGAAAACAAAGTAAATTGGTAAATACTATTATACCTCAATTTGACCCCCTTGACAAAAACCTGGTTTTGTGCTATACTTATGTGTTAATATATTCCAGCGATACTCTAAAAGTATCGTTTTTAATTTAAAATATGAACAAAATCAGAGAAAATTCAGAAAACGGCAGTAAAAGCAAAATAATGATACATTTAGGGCTTATTTTAGCCATTATTTCAGTTTTAGTCAACCCTTTTTATATAGACATGGCTAGATCTGAGGTAAAAAGTTACTCAGTTTTGACCAAAAAAGATGTTATTTTGCCTGTATTTAGCCAAAAAGCTAAATTATCCGACTATACACCAGTTGTCTTAAGTGATACTAAATTAGCCCAAACAGAAAAGGCTAAATTACTTTTGGCTACAAAATCGGGAAAAGACTTGGAAAATGCTGAGAAAAAGACATTTATCGTTGGAACTGAGAATAAAGTGGTGCGTTTAGCGATGAATAGTAATAATATGATAGATATGAATAGTGCACAACGCGAAGCTTTGGCCCAAGAAGAAGAAATAAAAGCTTGGGTTTTGGGTGAAATAGAAAAAGCTGGTCTTAGCGCCAAAGAAGCTGATATCATAATCACTTGCGAAAGTCGTTGGAAACCAGATGCTATCGGCGTGAACAAAAATGGTTCTTATGATGTGGGTCTTTGGCAAATCAACAGTATCCATAAAAATATTACCAACGCTGGTAAAATGGATTATAAAGAAGCCACTAGATGGGCAATTGACAAAAGATTGAGAGATGGAAGTTGGAGAGCTTGGTCTTGTTCACGTAAGTTGTATAAGTAAAACATAGTTTGAAGTAGTACGTACGAACTTACGAAAATTTACGAAACTACGAAAAATAGATAAAAACCTTGGAAGAAATTCCAGGGTTTTTTGTTTGAAAAAAGCATGTATAGGTGTATAATATCTGTAAATTAATTATTAATTAATAAAAATATGGTAGAAAGAATTATGCACCCTGATTTCGGTGCTAAAAAAACCGAATACGCAGGGCAAGAAGCTAAATATGAAAATGGTACGAAAATGTTAACAAAAGACGGAGATGAGGTGAAAATTTTAGATTATAAAAAAGAGCTTGGAGCATATGTTGTTATGAGATTTGATAAACCGGGAACAATCAGCCCTCCACACAGAATTCATCCTGATGAACTTGTGCCTATTGAATCCGCTAAAACAGAAGAAAAATAATAAATAATAAAAAGCCTTCTTTCAACGGAGGGTTTTTATTATTAGATTGAAACATTAGGGAAAGGGGGGTAAAATTAAGATATAATATTTAAAATTAAATTAAGTATGACGATTCAACAAGTAGTAGAGTTAATAATGTTACAAGCTAAAGAAAAAGGTTTTGGTGTAAAACCTGAAGATATTAATGTGGCAGAAAAAATTGCTTTGATTCATTCAGAAGTTTCTGAAGCTTTTGAGGCTTATCGTCACCAAAATATTGACGGTAAAGATGGTTTGAAAGAAGAACTTGGTGATGTTATACAAAGAGTGCTACACCTTTGCGGTGTTTTGAATATTGATATTGAAGAAGCAATATTGAAAAAAATTAATCATAACAAAGAAAGAGATTGGGATTGGAACAAAATTAACGAAAAACACTCTTAAAATAGTTGTATGAAAATAATTTTATTCATGGCGATGTCATTGAATGGGATGGTGGCTCGAAAAGATGGAGACGAAGATTTTTTGGATCAAGCAAATTGGGAAACATTTGCAGAGTTGGTAAAACAACACGGTTGTTTTATTACCGGGCGAAAGACTTATGAATTAATACAAACTTGGCCGGATGTTAATTTTGATAATATAGAAGCAAAATTAAAAATCATAGTTTCTAAAAACGAAGACTTAAAATTGGAAAATCCTTATGTCAGAGCCAGTTCACCAAAAGAGGCTATAAAAATAGCAGAAGAACAAGGCTTTGCCTCAGCGATTTTGGTGGGCGGAAGCACAAACAACAGTGCTTTTTTGGCTGAGAATTTAATTGATGAAGTGATTTTGGATATTGAGCCAGCGATTATCGGAAAAGGAATACCGGTTTTTGCGGAAGGGGATTTTGAAGCTAGATTAAAATTTGTGGAAATGAAAAAAATTACAGAGGATATTTTACA
>CAYRYH010000035.1:0-8641 GCA_964428525.1 uncultured Gammaproteobacteria bacterium
TAAGATGACTTTTACTGCTTTGACCTCCATGCGGGGTTTCCTGGAATAGAAAAAATCGGCTTGATGGCCGATTTCTCTGTTTAATTATTTTATTAAAACTTACCCAAATCCAATTCATTATTAAACTTGATTTCTTTTACAAAATCAGGCATGTGCGAAATAAGTATAATCGCTCCGTCATAATTATTTATCGCCTTGGCAATTACGGGAATGTGTCTAAAATTGATATGGTTAGTAGGTTCATCCAAAACCAAAAGCCCGGGTTTTTGCAAAACTAAACGCGCAAAAGATAATAGGCCTTTTTGGCCTTCAGACAGATCTCCAACTTTGTGCCCCATCAATTCTCCGGTTATTAAAAATCCCGCAGCAATAGAGCGCATGTCTTGAAGGTCAGTCCCATCGGTTAAAACACTTTTCAAAGAATCGAACACTGTTTGGTTGTAATCCAGCGTCGCAAAATCCTGACTATAATAACCTACACGAGTATCTTTCAAAATCGAAACACCTTCACTGGTACCATTTACTAGTGTTCGCAGTAATGTGCTTTTACCAACACCATTTGGTCCGGAAATTACTAATCTATCTCTTTGACGTAAAGTGATATCTACTTCTTTTGTTTCTGCTTCATGATTTTTGATAACTTTTATAGATTTTATAATCACAACATTTCCGACAATTCCTTGATCCGGAATAATAAAATCTCTGATAGTTTTATCTTCTTTACGCACATCAACTTTATTTTCTTCCATTTCTTCAATCTCTTCTTTGAGTTTACCGGCGAGCTTTCTCATCTTACCACCTTTGTGTGAAAAAAAGTTTACTTTATCTTTATTGTCTTGAATTTCTTTTTCCAACTGTGCGTTTTTCTTTCTTTCTCTTTCTATTCTAGCGTTAATTTCTTCCACTACAGAATAATAATCACCTACATAGGTTTCCATCTTTTTGGTATAAGCATCTAGATAAACCACACCTTCGGTAAAACAATTCAAAAAATCCGCATCGTGAGAAATCACCATCACGGTTTTGTCATACATCACCAAAAATTCTATCAGATGATCGATACCAGCTTTATCCAAATTGTTTGTCGGTTCATCCAACAATAAAATATCCGGATTTTGTATCAAAGCATAAGCCAACAAAATCCTAGCTTGTTGACCACCGGATAAATCTCCGATTTTCCTATCTGTTGGCACAGTTAGGTTTACTGCATTCATCACTTTATTTATTTGACTTTTGATATTACCCGGAACTTCAAAAAAAGCTTTAGAAAAATATTCTTCTACAGTTAGATCAAAATCTTCTCTAGCAATCACTTGTAGTGCTGTAGCAATAGTTGCGTTGTTGGTAATGAAAACATTACCTTTGGTCGGTTTCAATTCACCTTTTATCAATTTGAAAATTGTACTTTTACCTGCGCCGTTTTGTCCCATCAAAGTTATTTTTGCGCCTTTACGCACACCAAAACAAACCTCGTCAAGAATGGGCTTTTTTTCTGTGTATTCAAATACTACATTGTCAAACCTCAAAATTACTTCTTCAGCCATAATATAAATTTATTAGTTTCATGAGAATATCATATTTTTGGCTAATTGTCAATAAAAAACATTGATTGACGGTTTAAAATATTAAAAGCTTCACACGGCACGTGAAGCTTTTAATATGACTAAAATAAGCTAAAACTAAATCATGCAAAAACAACGTCTTTTGAATAAATTATTTAATTTTACTTTCGCAGAAGTTTAACAATCCAGATGAGAACAATCGCTCCAAGCAATGCCACCAAAAAACTATATCAACTGAAACCAACCACACCACCTTTACCAAAAAAATTCATAATCCAACCGCCCAAAGTTGCACCGACGATACCGACGATGATATTTAGTAAAATACCTTGTTGCGCATTGGTTTTCATAATCAAAGATGCAATCCAACCAACCAAGCCGCCAAATATGATCCAAAGAATAATATCCATATATTTAATTTTTTACTTATTAATTTAAATTATTACCTTGTTCAAAAAATCTTTTTATTTCTTCCAAATATATTTTGCTGATTTCCAACTATATTTTGCTATAATCAAAACAATGAAGAAATAAATAACGTATTGCAAGATCACAAACAATAGAGAAACAAGATTGATGGTAATATCTTGAACCACTTTATTGATATCACGCACAAAAAACTTAACCGCAACTTTCCAAGAATCTTTTAAATTTTGTCCATCAATAAATTTATTTTCCAAAATATTAACATTAAAATAAATGTAATCCAAACGATCGAGCTGTTCAGCTTTGGCGCGTCCGAGTCGTTCCAGTTGCGTATTCACGTAAATACGTTGTTGAGTCAGTCTTTCAATGATAGCAATTTTACTATCAATAATTTTTGCCAAACTTTCCACATTTTGAGTTCTGATAGCAAGTCCAGTAATATCATCATAGGCCTTTATCGCATTGGCTAAAATTTCTTCGATAGAACTTAATTTTTTCTCCAGTATTTCTACTTCACTAGTATAATCATCAACCAAACGTTTAATAGTATAGGTGTTTTCAATAAGCTCCTTTGGATCCAGGGCCTCAATAACCGCTAAAATTTCCGTGACACTGTCACGCTTAACTTTAAAGTTATAATTACAACCTTTTTCATATTCATTGGCATTTTCAAAGATAACATCCGCACGTGATTTCAAATCAGAAATTTGTTTACAAGTATCTTCCAAATGGCGCGTTTCAATGTTAGCATTGTATTCGGTCACTTCAAATTCTTCGGCATTATCACCAGTAGTTCCACTATCAATGACAACAGGGGGAACGGATGGTGCAATCAAGTTGCGAATAGACAAATCAACCGCACTGCCAGATTCACCGTAGGCCATTTCGCCTGATTTATTATATGCTCCGCCAGCATCAAAATCCACTGCGCTTTGGGACATTGAACTGTACGTTCCAACTTTAGGAAACAACGCCACAAAAGACGAGCCGATCAAACGAAAACCTAAAACGACCACGACAAGCACAGCCAATGCCAAACCGGTAATTTTTAAAATATTTATCGGTTTAAAATCAAAATTACTTGGAAATTGCATATTTTTTATTTTAAAAAATTATTTTTGAATTTCTGAAACTTTCTTTTTGCTGAAAACAAAAATATATAAAATTTCCAATAAACCTACGGTGTTTATCACTAAAAGAGCGAGGAACCACCATTTTTCGTTTTGACGAGCTGATTTCCAAAGCGCCCAACCCTTCCAAGGTAAAGTCCAAAGACCCAAAACGATTAACATCCACCATTGATTATTGGTCAAAAATTGTTCCATAAATTTATGTTAAAAAATGAATTAATGCCTTTTTATTATAACACATAATAAAAAGCCTGACTAATTATTCTGTAGCCACGGGAATAAAACCGCATTTTGGTCTTATTTGAGCAAGTACTTTCATAACATCGTCTATTTTTGGTTCATAAACTTTGAGTGTATCGCCATTTTTCAAATCCAAAGTTACTAGTTTACTATGTGTTTGGAAAACCTTTTCTACTTCGCAGTTTTCTAAAAATTTTAGAGCCGCTTCCCAATCCCCATTGCTTTCTTGAATAAAAATACGATCATCTATCGTAGCACACTGGGGTGGATTGGATTTCATAATAGAAAAACCAGCTTTTACACAATCGTCAAAATTAACAATCGTGTTCAAAAGCTCTTGGCATCTATCACGACTTTGGATATCGCTTTTAGGCAAACATTCTGCAAGTTCTCGAGCAATATCAATTTCTATTTCTGCTAAATAAATATTTTCAAGATCTTTTGGAAAATTCCATAACGAATAAAATCTACTGTAATAACGATGGGTAATTGTAACACCCTTCCCCTGTTTTTCAAATATATAACCCGAGCCAAGCTGTTCTTTAAATATATAACCTTTTTGTAGCATAAAATTGATCATTATTTCCCTACCACCTTCGCTTTTGGTCATATACTTATTTTCCGTATCGGAAATTTTTACAATCTTATTCTGAGCCAAAATCAATTTAGCAGTTCCCTTGATCTGAGGCCAGGGATTTCCTTCTTGAAAAATAGTCGGGGAATATAAAAATAAACCCAGACTAAAAGACAATATTATCAACAAACCAATTTTGGATAAATTTTTTAACATAAATTTATCTAATATTTCTTTAAAATTTTCCCGATTACCATAGGTAAAACCAGAATGGACAATAAAACAAAAATCCAAGTTTCTCCTTGCCAAAAATAATAAGTTTGTAAAACTTGATCAAAATTTAATTTTCTCAGAAAAACATTCATGAGTATTTCAAAAATAAAGGTCATCACAAACCAAACTACCCCTATTACAGCCAAACTTTTTTTATTATAATTTTCTTTCGTATTTTTTAAAAAAAGATATATTACACCAAAAAACAAAAAAATCCCCGTTAACGAACTTATCTGGTGAGCCCAATTACCAATGAAAGGAGTTAATAGCGGTTTATATGTCATCTCTCTGATACCAGCATTTAAAATAGCTGTTACCAATAATACAAACCAAAATAAAAAAGATTTAAAATAAAATTTATTCATATTCTTAAATAACTTTAAACTTATTGTATTTTTAATTTTTTAAAAAACCACAACTTCTTTCAATTATTGCCAAGGCTGGTTTGTGTAGTTTTTCTTTAATATTGGAAAAACAAAGATTTTTTAAAATTACAGGTTTATATCCAGAGTCAAACAAATCATAAGTAGTGGCCAAAACACAAGCGTCGGTTTCAAAACCGCAAATATCTACCTGTTTTATTTTATTCTTTTTTAACTCCATTTTTATTCTGGGAACTTTAAACAAAGAATAAGTATTTCTAAAAACTATTTTGGAATTATCAATTAAACCCGAAAGCTCTTCCATAATTTCTATGTCTTTTCCTTTTTTACAGTCTGTCCACTTAAAAATTTTCCAAAGTGAAGATTGTGGATTGTTTTTAAAAATCGTAAAAATAATCAAAGAATATTGGTTTTTGTTTTTTTCAATATAATCTCTTATTTTATTCGTGATTTTTTTGGTATTTTTATTTTCAAAAAAACCCTGGACATCAATTACAAATAAAGCTTTTTGCATATTTTATTTAATTTTTTTTCTAGTCTTTATAATACCCACAATACCACCGATAACTATTAATAATCCGAGTCCTTGCGCTCCTGGACTATCGTCATATCCGCCATAAATAAATAAAAATATACCAAACAATACTGCTAAAATAAATAATATAATTTTAATAATTTTCATATATAAAAAATCTGTTAATCACTGGTTTAATAGTAGCAAAAAAGCCATTTTTTTGCAAAAATAATTTTGAATAAAAAAGCCGCTGGGCAAAACCATACGGCATAATCTAATCTTTTTTAGAACGGAAAACGCTTTCTCTGAAAAATATTTTCGGTGGTATAAGGTGCAGGAGAGGGATTTTTCTTCTTACTCTCCTTAAGTTCGGCCTCGGACAATTCTTTGATTTTTTTACCTGTGCACTGCCGAAGGTCGAAATCCGACTTCTGAATCGGATTGCCATTTTTCTTGAGAATCCCTTTTGGCTGAATAGACACATGGAAACAGCCATTGATGTGGCGGATAAAATCAATAGCCATACCTGTAAAGCCACTTGCCTTATCCGTCACAATAGTCCCCAAGATTTCGAAAGGTACTTCGACCTCTTCGAAGTCATCTTTGGATAATACTTCAAGCCTTTCTTCTTCGAGAACGAGTCTGCCGGTTGGTTGACCTTCATCATCTAGACCTCTCGGCTGAAAAAGATACCTGACACGACAACCCATGTCCACAGCTCAATGAGTCAAAGTTCCTTTGAGACCCGTGGCTTTATCAACACACTCGGTTCCAAGTTTCAACACTGTCAACAGTTTCATCGCTACCTCCTTCTTTAATTAATTGGTAAAAGAACGTGATTCGATACTATCATAAATAAAATAAAAAGTCAATATTGCATACAACTCTATTTTTCTCCATTTCCCGTTCGAATCCTCACTGTAAAACAAAAAAATATCACCCTATAAATAAGGTGATATTTTTTGCTCCCGGGGTCGGATTCGGCCGCGACTAAAATTTTCTTCCGAAAATTTTGTCTGGCCACCGCCTCACTGTCG
Organism: uncultured Gammaproteobacteria bacterium; assembly: GCA_964428525.1. GTDB lineage: Bacteria > Patescibacteriota > Patescibacteriia > Magasanikbacterales > GWA2-37-8 > JAKLGL01. The sequence goes on from CAYRYH010000035.1 coordinate 6,140, forward strand.
CGCTCGCCAGAATGCGTCGCGCGACATCGTTCCGGCGTTCTCATCCCACACGCGACCAAAACAGTTTGGTCGCTCCCTGGAGCTACGCAAAAACCGACCTAATGGTCGGCTTATTGCTTCGCTCCCGGGGTCGGATTCGAACCGACGACCAATTGATTACACTTGTCCAAAGTTTTCACTAAGGGGTGGACTATATCATCACCCCGATTTTATCGGGGGCAAGGCGCTTCCACTGTTTTCACAGTGTACTCCCATAAAGGGATAGTCTCTGAACCTTCACCGACCATTTATCGGCGCTTGGCTGCTGATTACCATAGCTTTTTTATAAGCTTTAGGCTTCCAGTCTCGACCTACTAAAAAATAGATACGAGATTCTGATTTTAAACCAGAACAGTTCACCTTGTTTATACAACCTCGATTACTCAAGGAAGCTGCGTTGTGCCATCGTGTATTTCTCTGTGACAATTTGCACAAAGTAAAATGCATTTATCAATTTCAGCTTTTACTTTTTCCCAACTTCGAGTATAACCCTTAGCTGAGATACCAAAATCTTTAACAGAAGAATCTCTGTGATGAAATTCTAATGCATTATTGCATTTACTATAACCACAAATTTCACAGTGACCGCCTTTATATTCAACCGACATCTTACGTATTAATTTACGTCTTTTGTCGACCGCTTTTACCATATAGACTGCACGATCAGCATATTTCCTTTTTTCTCTTCCCATAAAATATAATAATTATGAGGCGAGAACGTGCCCACAGTCAACTGCGCTACCGCTGCGCTACCCGGGAATTTAATGATTAAAAGAACTTTGAGAAATTACTTTCTCAAAACAAACCGGCTTGGACGACCTACGTTTCATATATTACAATAATATACATTGACAACCTCGGCGTGAAAAGCCAGTCTTTTTTGAAAAAACAATATTCTTTAATAGTAGTGATAATTATAGTTTTTTTGAGAAAATTTGTCAAATGTGCCAAAAATGAGTTATACACAACAAAAAAGGAGGGTGTTGTCCCTCCTAAAAATTAGTTCTGACCACCCCATCCATCGGGAGGGCCACCAGATCCGTCATCAATAATGTCTTCATCGTTTTCTTCTTTTTCATAATCCGGCATGGGGGTACATTTCAGGTTATCCCCTTCGCAGTAGCATTGCGGGTAACAATAACAAGTTCTTCTTGGAGAAATACATCTTCCCCCAAGCTCCCCGTCTTCCCCGGTGTACTCGGGTTCGCTATACCACGAAGAGTAGTTTGAACCGGAATCACAGGAAACAAAGAAAAAAACGAAGAAAATAGCAATGAGAATCTTCATCTTATCCTCCAAAAAATAGTTTAAAGAACACTTATTAATAACACAAAACACCATTTTTGTCAATACAAAACAAAAAATTAGCCGGTTCTGACTGATTTTAATATTTTTTAAATTTTATAACAATTGAAAACTTTTGGCCGGCTCTTTGACTCCATTGAAAACAACATCTTTGATATTAGCTACTCCAAATTGACGACCATCCAAAAATCCAGACATTGCTGCTTCTGCCAACCAACCAGAATCCACCCAATCAAAAAGCCATTCATGAGTATCGCTTGGGATATTTTGTGAAATTCCCGCCCCCACCATCTTGAGCCAGGTTTTGTTGAAAAATTCTTGAGAACCAAGCGGAGGTGCCATCACAATTGGAATTCCTAAACCGCAATAAAAAGAAAGTTCCGAAGGTTTGGTCCAAAGAATATCCGTTTTTCGCAAAGCTTGATTAAATGATTTAAAATAATCTTCTTTATGCACTTCAAAAATAATCTTGAGATTTTTACCAAGATTTTTTTGCATCCCATGACGACAAATCTGTTCTTTGAAATAAATATAAACATCATTACGCGTACCAGCCACTAGATTAAAATTTATTTCTTCAGATAAAATCTTATTTTTTAAAGATAATAAAATACTATGAGCTAAATCTCGCTGCGCCCCAGCTCCACCAACAGCAAAAGTTAAAGTAAACGGATGGGTATGACTCGCTTCTATCTTGATGTCTTTTATAAACCTCTTGATTGTTTCAGAATATTTTTGACGATACATTTTTTCCGGATCCAGATTTATAAGACGTTCGGCCAAATCGCTTTTTAAAATTTTTAAATCCTTACCACCAAGATTTTCCTCTGGCAATGGAAATCCAGTCAAAAATATATTTTCTTCTTTTACTCCGTACAATTTCAATCTTTCCACTACTCGACGACAGGGGGCTAAATATTTTATCCGACTTTTGGACGGATCAAGTGCTACCCACGCTCGAGAAATATCCGCATCGCAAAGCACACAATAAATTTCATTTTTAAATCCGTGTTCCTCGGCAAAAAAAGCCACAGTAAAAAAAGTGGTAATAAGCGGAATATCTTCTTGATTAAGATAATTAATAAAATCTTTTCCCCAACCACGTTTGATAAGTCGATAAATTTGGGTAACTTGCAAAATGGGTTTACTCAAATCCCG
>CAYRYH010000036.1:0-5651 GCA_964428525.1 uncultured Gammaproteobacteria bacterium
TTCAGATTCCAGCTGTAAAAGTTCCAAAATTCAAAGCTGGCAAAGCTCTCAAAGATGCTTTAAAGGCTTCATAAAAATTTACTTTTTAAAAAAAACACCTTGATTTTATTCAAGGTGTTTTTTTGTTTGTAGTCCCAACGGGAATTCCTCGTCATCTCACCGACAAATATCGGCTCGATTCCTTGCCCTGGGTAGCGTCGGATTTCCACCGGAAATTCTCCGATGCTCGTCGTTTCGTTTTTGCTTCCGCAAAAACTTCAAGCCTCGCTTCTACCCGTTCGATTCCCTGGTCAGAATACAGAAACAAAAAACTCAGATTGCACTGAGTATTTTGTTTCTGTAGCCCCAACGGGAATCGAACCCGTATTACCACATTGAAAGCGTGGTGTCCTAACCATTAGACGATGAGGCCAAATTAAATTAACGAAGACTATTATAACACAAATTAACATTTTGTCAATAGTCAAATTCTCATATTTTCGTAATTTAGATTATCCTTCCAATTCCGCGCTAACCCCCAACCATTCTTCCTCCCCCTCTTCCAAAAACTTCGTGATATCCCCTAACCTTTCATAATCTCTTAACAGAAGTTTTTGGGATTTATGAATTTGTCTTTTTAATAATCTTTCCTGCTCTTGTCGTAGTTCCTGCAAATCTTCTTCTATTTTTTTCAATTTTCTTTTCAAAATTTTACTTTCTTCAAATTTTCTTTTTTTGTTTTCCAAATCTTCATTAACTTTTTTCTCCGGTTCTACCGAGACTTCTTCTTTTTCTACTTCTTGTTCCAAACGATAAACGTATTCTTCAAAATCATAAGGCAAACGAACAGCTCGACCACCGCCTACCTCTACGATAGAAGTCGCTATGGAATTGATAAATGTGCGATTGTGCGAAACAAAAATTACCGAACCAACAAAATTTTCCAAAGCTCGTCCGAGTGCTTCCACGGTTTCGAAATCCAAATGGTTGGTAGGCTCATCCAATAACAAAACATTGCTTTTGGAAAGTAACAATCCAGCTAAACAAAGACGAGCTTTTTCTCCACCGGACAATACGCCGATTTCTTTTTCCAATTCATCTTCACGAAAAAGAAAATTTCCAGCCATTTTCAAAATTTCTTCATCCGGAATATCACTATTAGCCGTAGCTCGTAAATATCGCCAAACCTTTTCTTTGAAATTTAGCTGTGCAGGCACGTGCTGAGCATAATAAGCTACTTTCAAACCATAAGACCATTTAATATTTCCAGACAAAGATTTCAATTCTCCAGCCAAAGTTTTGAGCAGTGTAGTTTTACCTTGCCCATTATCCCCGACTATCGCCAATTTTTCACCTTTATCAATATCTAAATTTATATTTGACACCACGGTTTTTTCAGGATAACCAATAACTAAATTTTCCGTGCGAAATAAATTTCCTTTTTTATATTCCACACCCGGAATTTGGATACGCACACGCTCCAATCTTTCATCTATGTCTATTTTTTCCAATCTTTCTATAGCTTTTATTTTACTTTGTGCTTGTTTGGCTTTGGAAGCTTTGTAACGAAATCTATCTACAAAAGTTTGTAAATGTTTTTGTTCACGTTCAATATTTTTATTGTATAATTTAGCAAAAGCCAGTCGCTCGTCTTTGTATTGCAAATATTCATCTATCGGTCGTGGATATAGAAATATTTTTCCTTTTTCCACTTCCAAAGTTTGTTCACACGTGCGTTTCAAAAATTCACGGTCATGAGAAATCACTAAATATGCGCCGTTATAATCAACTAAAAATCTTTCTAACAAAAGTTGAGTATGCACATCCAAAAAGTTTGTCGGCTCATCCAATAAAAAAATATTTGGCTCAGCGAGCAACATCGCAGTCAATTTCAAACGCATCAAATAACCGCCCGATAAAGCGGGTACTTTTTTGTCCAGATAATCTTTGGTCAAACCAAATTTAAAAGCGATTTTGGCACAACGCCAAGTTTCTTTTTGTGAGCTATTTTCCAAATATTCCAAAACCGTTTGATTTTCATCAATAACTTCGTGTTGTTGAAGGTAGCCTAACCGCGCGATAGAATGCAAAAAAACTCCACCGGAATCCGATTGTTCTTCACCAACAATGATTTTAAACAAAGTAGATTTCCCAGCCCCATTTCGTCCGATAACTCCTATTTTTTGCTTTTCACTCACTGTCAAATCCGTAGCCTCAAAAACAACTTGTCGGCCATAAGCTTTGGATAATTTTTCAATTGTTAGAAATGTAGTCATATGACTGAAAGAGTAGCAAAATAAAGGGAAAATGTAAAGAAAAAAAATATTCCTTGGTTTTTGATTGAACGAAGTATGATCAATTTTTCATAAAAAAAACAAACCACTCTTTATGGGAAGTGATTTGTTTAAACAACAATTTCTATTTTTCTAATTCTTTGATTTTTTCTTCTACAGTCTTTTTAATATCCACTAAAAAATACTCTATAGCAATATTTATTTCTCTTTTATTTTTTCTACTTTCTGATCCAAATTTATAATCTTTTTCATCAGGTTCGCTAAAATTTGAGACTTCTACTTTTTTTATTTTTTGAATCTCTTCTCTTATTTTTTTTAGATTCTCTATATTTATGTTATTGTCAACCAAAAGATATCTCAACGCACCCATGTTGTTTATCAAATCAGCGGAAGATCCTTCTTTATAATTATTTAACTCTGAAATAATTTTTGGTAAATCATTTATATCTTTTTTGGTTACCTCGGGAATATTTAGGCGTTTTGTCACATTTTTTTCCATCTCGTCTTGCATTTCTTTTTGAATTTGATTATTTTTATCGTCTTCATTTTTCCAATCTCTTTTTATATTTATATGTTCTTTTTTCCATTTTGCTAATTTTACAACCGTTTTAACTCTTTCTGCAATTTTAGAATCTTTATTATTATCATCTTTTAAAAATAAAGTGAGTTTATCTGCTACATTATTTAAAAAATCTCTTTCTTCCTCATCGATTTTTAAAATTTTTAAATCTATTTCTTTGTTTGAATTCATTTTTTTATCGATATCACGGCGATAAAAATCAAGGCCCATTGATTTAATTTCTCTTCTTAAATAACTAAACTCATCTTTTTTACCATTTTCTTTAAAATAAGAATCAATAAGATCGTTCGCTTCTTCGTTGGTCATCCTTTCGCTCTGATTTGTCAGAAAATCACCCGCCACCTCTGTCGCTTTATTTTCGGCAGGATCTTCGGTTTTTTTAGTAAACTCACCGACTAATTCCCGTCCTTCTTTTGGTATTTCTTTATCTTTACTCATACTAGTTTAATTAAAATTATTACATTTAAATATTATCATGGTTGATTGAATAAATCAAATAATCAAAACCTTAAACCTCTATAAATTGGATACTTTTTCCGTAATGTCAGCTAATTTTTCGCCGACTTTAAACGGAGAATACATATTGTGTTTAATCATATTTACACCATTATCCAAACTTACTTTCAAAATATCAAGACAATATTGTTTCAAAGCCTGTTTGATATTGTCCAGGTCTTTTCTATTAAATAAATTTTCCTTCAACCCTAAAAAGTTATTTTTATAATTTATATAATCAACCACCATCTTCTTTTTTGTATTTTTATCTATTAATTGATATACTATTTTTGTTAACATATCATCTTCTAGGGCATCTTTTTGCAAACCAGGTAAGTTGCTATTTCCATGAAAAATAAAATCTTTAGAAGCATCAAAATTGGGATTAAGCACTAAATTATAGGCGTATAAAAAATAATCCAAAGCATACAGTTGCATTTGGTTTTCCAAAAGATTCAAGTCGTGTTTTTTAACTTCATCTTTACTATATTTCTTTAAAAAAAGATCCGAGGTATTATTAGATGCCCAAAAAGCCATTTTTTTAGAAATCAACGAATCTATTTCTTTTATAATACTAAAAGAAATATCCAAATTTTTATCTAAAGATGATGCTACAACTTTTTTTAATTCTGTTAAAAAAATATATTCATCCAAATCTTCTTTTTCTAAAGTTTTTATCAATTTTTTAACTTCTTTTCCTAATTTTGTATCAGCGACCTCCTTGTCAGAAAGCGCTTTACCCATATTGGAAAAAAGATTCAAAAGAGTGTCCTTAAACTCTCTTTGCAAAGAATCATCCAACATGAAAAATGGATAGTTTTTAATCATTTCCAGCTTTTTTGTTATTACATCAAGCGGATTTGCCATAGACTTATATGTTATGTTTAATATGGGAATTATAACAATTTTAGCTTATTAATACAAACCACTCCTTGTAACATTCCCCTGCTCTAGCGTATTATATTAGTATCAAAGGTTATTTAATTATAATTAATTATGACTATAAAAGAAGAGCTGGATTTAGTGATTAAAGCCAAAACTGGCGATAAAAATGCCGTATCTATGCTTTGGGAAGTAATTACCCCCAAATTATATGGATATTTGGTAAATACTTTAAAAGACAAATCTTTGGCTGATGACATTTTACAAGAGACTTGGCTCAAAGCCGTGACTTCGCTTCATAAATTTGAACCTCGAGGAGTCAAATTTAGTGCTTGGCTTTTTGCTATCGCCCGTAATGAATGTCGTCAACACTGGCGTCGTAATAATCATGAAGTGATTTTGGAAGAAGATGAATCAGAAACAACGCCTGATAATCTGATTGTCAAAGAAAATTTAATTGATGCTATATTTTTAAATGAACTTTTAGATAAAATTCCAGAAAAAGATCAAGAAATTTTACGCTTGAGATTTTTGGCTGAATTTTCTTTCAAAGAAATCGCCCAGATATTAAACATTCCGCCTATTACCGCTCGTCTACGAGTCTATCGCGCCCTATCCAAAGCCCGCGCCAATATATAATTTTTTAATCTTTAAATCTTTTAAATTTCTTTAATCTTTTTGTATGTTTAATAAAAAAATATCCGATAGTTTCGCACGTTGGGGTAAAAAAGAACAAAAATTACCCGCCAATAACGACACTCTCAAACAAAATATTCTCAATGCTGTGCGTCCCACAATGACAGAAACAACAAAATCAAAATTTCGTTTCCGTTGGGTTTTCATGACTTTAGTTCCGGCGTTGGCCATACTTTTGATGATACAATATAACAAAACTCCAACAGCTTATGAATCTAGTACATCTTACTTAGAAAAATCATCTTTAAGTGATACTGGTGATCTCGGGTCAATGGGGATGGCTGCTAGCAACCTTGGTTTGAGACAAGAAGAAAACTCTTTTTTGGAAAAAGTTGTTGATAAAATCAGCATGCCTAGAACCGAGCCAATGATGATAGCGCCTCCAGATTATCACAATGAAAGCAAGGATGTTACTGATACTCGTGAATATCTGAAAACAAATTTTAGTCTTCGGATTTCCACTAGAAAAGTAGAAAAAAATTATACTCGCATCAAAACTATCATTCGCGGATATAGTGGGAGGATAGATGGTTCCAAGCTTACTCAGAAATATGCAAGTTTGAGTTTCGTTGTTCCCAAAAATTCCTATGATGATTTTGCAGAAGAAGTAAAAAGTTTATTCCCGGAAAAATTTATAACTCTCAACGAAAACACAACAAATCTTTTGGGACAAAAACAAAATATCGAAACTCAAACAGAACATGCAAGCTCTACTTTAGAAATTT
>CAYRYH010000036.1:5751-8427 GCA_964428525.1 uncultured Gammaproteobacteria bacterium
CAAAAACAAAATATCGAAACTCAAACAGAACATGCAAGCTCTACTTTAGAAATTTTAAAAACTGAGAGAGCTGATAATATCAAAAAATACGATGAAAAATATGCTTCGTTAAACAAGGAAATAAATAGGTTGCAAAGGATAATGGAAAATATAGTAGAACAAAGAAAAATAACTTCTTCAACCGAAAAAGAAACTCTCAAAAAATTAGATAATCAATTAAGTGAAGCGCGTCAAACCCACAACGATTTTGTATCAGAATTATTGAGGACCATGACCCAACATGAAAAGGATTTAGTAAATTTTGACAATCAAATAAAAGATACAGAAAATTATTTAACCTCACTGGGAAAACAGGATGTTGCTCTGATAAATAATGTAGAAACAGTAAACGGAACTATTTATATAAATTGGATTAGTTTCTTTGAAATAATAAATTTGTATATTCCTATTTATAAAACATTGATTATAATTTGTCTGCTTATTATCATCAATTATTTCTTATTTGGTAGAAAACAAAAAGAAATAGAATTACCCTAAAATCACCTAAAACAAAGCAAAAAAATCCGATCTAAAATCGGATTTTTTTGTGAGTTATCCCCAGCCCAAATTTTCTCTAAAGTTAGCGAAAATAAAACTAAAATTGTTTTTTAAAACTGGAAAATTTGGCTAAAATATGCTATAATACTTCTCAGCTAAAGTTCTGCTTTGTCCAGGGGGCATGGCTAGAGCTGATTAGTTCTTTAACCCCCGAAAAAATAGCAATGAAAAGTTTTAAATTTAGAGTTGTCTTTTTTACACTTTCAAAAAAAATTATTTTTGTTAATTAATCTCTTTTAATTTTTTATTCTCTTATCCATAATTTTCATTTTGGACAAGTGTCTAAAAAAACAATTTATCTAACTTTTTATGACAAGTCGGGAACTCACTTAAAATGTTCTCGGCTGAAAACCGTCAAATTTTAGTTGAAAACTAACTAGAAGTTTTGACGCGGAACCCGCTTGTGTTCTGGATGAAAACTTTCCTATATAGTTTTCGCCTGAAGAGCGCCTGGCTTCCGGTTTATTCCGTCTAAAACAGTTTGGTAATTCTGAGAAAAACCGGCAATTCGATTGCCATAAAATCGAAAGTTTAAATTTAAACAAAGAAGTATTGGAGTTGAAATATTTCTTGCATCATTTTTGATCGCAAGAAATTATTCCCTCCCTTATCTTTGTTTTAATCCCAAACCTAAAAACTCTACTTTTTTACTTTTACAATATACTATTTTTACCGGCGACTACCGCCGGTTTTATATTTAAACAAGCAGAATACAACATCTTGACTTTTCTATAAAATAAGCTATAATATTTACACCAAGCTTTTAATAATTAGTATTGAAGTTTGATCCGGCACAAATATGCTTGCCGGGCGTAGTCCCGATTTATTCGGGACGAAGACCGGTCAGGGTAGCTCAGTTGGTAAGAGCGAAGGATTCATAACCCTTAGGTCGGGAGTTCGACTCTCCCTCCTGACACTCCCAAGTTAAAAGTTTATAAAGTTATAAAGTTCATAAAGTACGCCGAGTGGTGACTTTACAAACTTTATAAACTTTACGAACTTTATGAACTATTTTATGAAAATCTTAGCTATTGAAAGCTCGTGTGACGATACATCTGTTGCCCTAGTCGAATGTTCGAATAAGGGTTTTTTTGTAATTGCAGAAAAAACCGCTTCTCAGATAAATCTTCACAAGAAATACGGTGGTGTTATTCCAGAAATCGCTGGGAGGCTGCATGCAGAAAAAATAATTCCTCTGGTTGAAGAAATTTTGAAAGAAGGTAATCCTGATGTTATCACTGTTGCTTCCGGTCCAGGGCTCATAACCGGATTGATTGTCGGTGTAGAAACTGCTCGCAACTTATCTTATCTTCTCCAAAAACCTCTCGTTTCTGTAAACCATTTGGAAGGCCACATCCATTCGGTGGAGATTGGACTACGGACTACAGACTACCGACTACAGAAGACTGTAGACCGTAGACTGAAGTCCGAAGACCAGGCAAAGTCCGAAGTCCGAAGTCCGAAGTCCATTCACTATCCCGCTCTAGCTCTGATTGTCAGCGGTGGTCATACCGAACTAGTTTTGATGAAAAAACCAGGAACTTATAAATTGATAGGCGCAACACTGGATGATGCAGCTGGAGAATGTTTTGATAAAGTCGCCAAAATGCTCAAATTAGCTTACCCTGGCGGACCGAAAATTTCTATCTTAGCTCAAAAAGGAAATAGCAAAGCAATATATTTTCCACGACCTATGCTCAATCAAGATAATTTCAACTTTAGTTTTTCTGGCCTGAAAACCGCCGCGCTTTATCACCTGCAAAAAAATCCAACTAACAACAAAAAGAAACTACAAGATTTTTGTGCTAGTTTTGAACAATCTATCATCGATGTGCTTACAGAAAAAACAATTCGCGCTATCAAAAAATATAAACCCAAAACTGTTGTGATGGGTGGTGGGGTCACGGCTAATGCCAAATTGCGTCAAACCATGGAAGAAAAAATCAAAACCTTGGGAATACCATTACTAATACCGGAATTAAAATATTGCATGGATAATGCCACCATGCTGGCAGTTGCTGGGTATTACAAAGCCAAAAATAAAAAATTTACTCCTTGGAAAAAACTCAAAGCCGATCC
>CAYRYH010000037.1:0-8312 GCA_964428525.1 uncultured Gammaproteobacteria bacterium
TCATCTTCAAAAATAGCCAAATCATCAAGATCGTTTTCTACTTCTACTGGTGCGGTATTTTGACAACCCGCGCCCATCAGGATGATTACGGCAAAAAGAGTGAAAAAGGAAAGAAATTTTTTGAACATAAGGCAAAAAATTAAGTTAATTAACAAAGTCTAATGTATTATAAAAGAATATTTTTGTCAATAAAAAAAGCGATTCTATTTAGAACCGCTTATTTTTGATTTAACAAGGAAAAAGTTCTTTATTAATTTCCTCGTTAATTTCTTTGAGAAGTTTATCAATTTCCTCTTCTATTCTCCTAGCTTCTGATATTATCTGAGCCGGAGAATTTAGGTTTATTGTTGGCCCGTTTTGCCATTCTTCCAAAAAAAGATTTACTTTGGAAAAAAGTTTAGTCAATCTTTCATTATCCAAATTTTGACAAATCCCGCTAATTTTTTCAACTTTTTCGCAGTATTCGTATCTTTTTTGGATAATTTCCTGGATTTTTTCCAGGTTTAAAATCGTATTTTGTTTTGCTTTTTCTAGCCAGTCCATGGTTTCCTCCTTTTTAGGAAAATAGATAATAAAGAACTCTAAATGTATTTAATTCTGATTTACTGGTTTTGTCAATAGATTTGTAGTTTATTATAAATCTTAATAAAAAATCCGACCCCTTTAAGAGGTCGGATGAATATAGCTTTTAATTGTTAATAATGTTTGTTTGCTCTCTGGAGCGCCTGCTGTTTGATTATATCCGCTTCTCTGTTTTCTGCTATTTTTTTAAAAATAGGCAGGTTGTCGATTTTTTCACCCATTTCTTTTGGGAGGTGTTTTTTGACTTTTATCAACAACACTTCGACTTTCTGAAAAGATGCCGGATTACAATTATTAAACGCTTCTTTGAGTCCCAAAATCACATGATCATAAAGTTCTGTTTCATCAAAGATGTTCATTTCGACTATTTCTTCTACAATATTGAAATATGAATTTTTGAAACAAGCGACAAAACCTTTTTTCACAGCTTTTCTGTATTTTATATAGCGAAGACTATTTTCTGCTTTAGGCAGGAAACCTTTTTCCAACAAACTTTTTACAAAGTGGAGGTTTCCGTTAGACATTCTGTTGTCTATCCCTGCGCGAATTATTTCGTTGAAGTCTTCTTTAGGGAGTTTAGTCGCATTTATTTCATCAAGGGCATGTCCAAAAGTTCCATTAGAGATTTTTTCCAATAGCCTTTTTTTGATGATGGAAATATTTTCCGGATCTGCAAAAATAGCTTCTTCTTCTATGTTGACACCGAGATTTTTCAAAGGCTTGATCAAATGACTGGAAACTGTAGTGGGGTCGTAGTTTTTCAACATGTCTTTTACTGCGATGAGAGTATGATGACTCATTGTTTCTGAACTCAGGACTTTTTGAGAGACTACCCCCAATTTTTGTGTCTGGCGAAAATTGTTTACAAGTGGAGGTGTCTGTAAAAGACTGGCAAGGAGCAATCTTTCAGAGGCTTCGTTGATTTTTTCATTACACAGTTGTTCTTTTGTCAAAAAACCATAATCAATAATATCACTTACTTTTTCCACCTGGTTACCATGCAGGCGTTTTATTATACAGTTTGTAAACACCCCAGTTATTTCCGGGCTGATAAGTGTTTCTTTTTTTACCAGTTTTGCTTTGAGGATCAGGTCAATCTTTTCATAATTTTCGAGTTCAGCATAAAACACGATTAAATCACGCACAGCTTTTTCAAGTTCAGAACCAGGGGTGCTTATCAGAAAGCAGTTGATTTTTTTGAGAAGGATTTCTCCTTTTTTCCAGCTTTTCACAATACATTCTTTTGCATAATAAACCTTGTATTCCATTGAAAGAAATTCAAAGACAAAAGCCAGTTCAGGTGCAATGGTCTCTTCTTTTTTAAGAAGTTTTTTCAGTGCTTCTGCAGCGATTAACACCTGTTCTTCTTTTGACAAGATATCAAACGACAAAAGTACTTCGGCTCTTTTTTCAAGACAATTAAGAAGTGCATTTTCAAACGCTGTTGTAAAAACGCTGGTTGCTTCACCAGGAATCAATTTGAGAAATTTTTGCAGATTCTCAGGAACAAAATTGTTTTTTGGCAAACAGAGGAATTTGATCAGTTCTTCTTTCAGGATTGAAGGCACTTCTTCTTTTTCCAAATCAAACAGGCTGGCAATTTTTCTTCCTGCCACAATGCCTTTTTTCCATGTTTCGGTAAAAATTACATTTTCGATGGTTTTTACTGTTTTTTCTTTCATTACTTTCTCCTTTTTTGTTTAGTAAGATATCTAAAATTAAAAGCTAAATTGTTAAGGAACAATAAATAATAGTAGCATACTTTACTCTTTTTGTCAATAGGTCGTTGACTTCTATCAATTCCTATTGTAAACTTCCTATTACACCCCCAATAAACCAATTGGCGGGCTGTTTGGCTATTTGCTTGATGAAATAATATTTATGCAAGATAAAATTATAATTAAAGGGGCAAGGGAACATAATCTGAAGAACATCAGTTTGGAAATCCCGCGCAATAAAATGATAGTTTTTACTGGACTGTCCGGTTCGGGCAAGTCCTCTTTGGCGTTTGACACTATTTTTGCCGAAGGCCAGAGGCGGTATATCGAAAGTTTATCTGCTTATGCGCGACAATTTTTGGGTGGGATGCAAAAACCCGATGTTGATGAGATTGAGGGTTTATCTCCAGCTATTTCTATTGATCAAAAAGCGCACACTGCCAATCCGAGATCAACTGTCGCAACTATTACGGAAATTTATGATTATTTGCGCGTGCTTTACGCTCGTATCGGCAAACCATATTGTCCGCTTTGCGGAACCAAAATTGATCGCATGAGCACCGACGAAATCAAAACTCATATTTTGGATAAACTCATCCATATTTTTAAAGACAATAAAAAAGCGATAAAAGAATTGGTGGTTTTGTCGCCAGTAGTGCGCGGTCGAAAAGGGGAGTATTATCAAATGCTTTATGATTTTTATAATTCCGGATTTGCGCAAGTGCGCGCGGACGGGGTTTATAAAGATCTCAAAGAAACTTTGATTTTATCCAAAAACAAAAAACACACGATTGAAGTAGTGACGGATAGATTATTTTTGAATAGTGCGGAAAAATTGATGGAAAAAGAAGAATTACAAAGATTATCCGAAGCCCTGGAGAGTGCGATTGATTTGAGTAATGGCTTGGTGACTATAGTTTATCCGGATAAAACCGAACAAATTTATTCTACCCTTTATTCATGTCCTCATGATGGGTTTTCTTTTCCCGAGATTGAACCGCGCTTGTTTAGTTTCAATAGTCCATATGGATATTGCGAGGCATGTACGGGTTTGGGTACAGAAAGTTTATTTTCCGAAACTATTTGTCCAAAATGTTTGGGTAAACGTTTGAACGAAAATGCTTTGAGTGTGAAAGTCGGCGAAAAAAATATTTATGAAACTGTTTCTTTGACTATTGCCCAAGCTCGAGAATTTTTTACCGCACTTCCGGAAAAACTTACACCCAAAGAATTGGAAATCAGTGCTGTGGTGTTGCGAGAAATCAACAATCGTTTGGATTTTATGTTCAACGTCGGCTTGCACTATCTGACATTGGAGCGTCGGGCTGGAACATTATCTGGCGGGGAAGCGCAACGTATCCGTTTGGCGTCTCAAGTTGGTACTAAACTAGTTGGTGCTTTGTATGTGCTGGACGAACCGACTATTGGTTTGCATCAAAAAGATAACGACCAGTTGGTAAAAACTTTACGTCGACTTTGTGATGCGGGAAATACTATTATCGTGGTAGAGCATGATGAAGATACTATTTTGGAGAGTGATTGGTTAGTGGATTTTGGACCATTGGCAGGGAAACATGGTGGAGAAATAGTGTATTCTGGACCGCTGCAAAATATGCTCGATAATAAAATTTCAAAAACTAAAGAATTTGATTGTAAAATTATCGGCTCTACTCAAAAATCTCTTACTGGTAAATATTTACGTGGCGAAGAAAAAATTTCTATTCCAGCACATCGTCGCAATGTGGATTCATCTGTTGCCAAAATCAAAATCAAAGGCGCTAAATTTCATAATTTGAAAAATATTGATGTGGAAATTCCGCTTCGTCGTTTTGTTTGTTTGACTGGCGTTTCCGGTTCTGGCAAATCCACGCTGATGCATGATGTTTTGTATAAAAATTTATTTGAAAGATTTAATAAAATCAAAAAAACCGAACCAAACTGTAAAAGCTTGACCGGTACGGAATATTTGGAACGTATCATTTCTATTGATCAGGGTGCTATCGGCAGGACTAGTCGTAGTAATCCAGCGACTTACACCAAAGCTTTTGATCATATCCGTGAAATTTTTGCCGCTACTCCCGAAGCACGGATGCGTGGGTATAAAATCGGGAGATTTAGTTTCAATGTACCTGGTGGCAGATGTGAACATTGTGAAGGTAAGGGAATGTTGGAAATTGAGATGCATTTTTTACCCAGCGTAGAAGTAGTTTGCGATATTTGTAAAGGTAAACGTTTTACTTCCGAAACTTTACAAGTCCATTACAAAGGCAAAAATATTGCCGATGTGCTTGGTATGACCGTGGCGGAAGCCGAACAATTTTTCAAAGATATCCCGTTTATCCATGATAAATTGAAAATTTTGAATGAAGTTGGTTTAGATTATCTGACACTCGGACAATCTGCTACCACACTTTCTGGTGGTGAAGCGCAGCGTATCAAATTGTCTCGCGAATTAGCGCGACCTGGTAATACGCGTACACTTTATTTATTAGATGAACCGACCACCGGCTTGCATTATGAGGATGTAAAAAAATTGATGGATGTTTTACAGCGATTGGTATCGGTTGGTAATACAGTGATGGTAATAGAACACAATTTGGAAGTTATCAAATGCGCTGATTGGATAATAGATCTCGGGCCAGAAGGCGGAGATAAAGGGGGTAGAGTTGTTGCTAGTGGCACACCTGAGGAAGTCGCGCGTAAAGCTGGGAGTTTCACGGGGCAATATTTGAAGAGAGTTCTATAATTTAACGGGAGTTTATCCCTGTGAAATAATTTTTACCTTGCGGTAAAAATTGGCGCGAAACGCCATTTCACGGGATAAAAAAAGACAGGATTTTATCCTGTCTTGAAGATTTACTGAAGAGAATCTATGTATTTTTTAAGTACATATTTTAAATCCTCTCTATTATCAAAAACTATACTAAATTTTTCTTTGAAGTAGTCCTCTATCTGAAGACATGCTTTTTCTTTTGCTTGCATACCAACAGCAGCCAAAGTTTGCTCGGGAACTCTTTGTCCGTTTTTCAAAAACATTGCCCAGGGAAGGGGTTTTTTGGGGTCTATCGCTATTCCCAAAGCTGTTTTTGCCAGCTTAAGAAGTTCCGGATTTTCCTTTAGAGCTACAAAAATCATTTCCAATATTTTTACAGATTCAGATTTTCCCATGTTTTTTCTCCGTCATTTTTCTTTTTTCTCTTTCAGCTTTTGTAGGGAACGCTCTTTCTATCCAAGTAGTAATTGCATCAAAAATTTCATCTTTGGTGCAAATTATTCCGTGGTTAGTCATTATTTCTTCCGCTTCAGATATCATCTCTATAATAGTTTTTTTGGTTGCAATTTTTATTCTGTCCTCCGCCAGAATATGAATCGCTATTTTGGTAAAAATTCCATACAAAAAATCGTCTTCCACGAGTATGTTCTTGAATTTTTCGTCAAAAACTGTCATTTTTTCCTCCTTCAAATATTGATAATTTTTAATGAACAACGTCTAAATGTAGCACATTTTTGAGAAAATGTCAAGAGAAGGTGCTTGAAGTATCGGGGTTGTTGTGGTATTTTAAAATAAAAAACCCGAGCATATAGCTCGGGTAAGATAGGCTTTAGCTGTCTTTTATTAGCCAATTAAATTTACTTCTGCCCCATTGTGTGGCAAAAGAGACTATTTCTTCGGTTGAAAAAATAATTTCTTTCTCTTTCAGTACTTTCTGTATCCAAAAAATTTGATCTTTTGTGGGCACTCTCACATGGGCGTCTAAATGTTTTTTGTCCAGATCAAGGTCTCTGAAAGCCCTTTCAAATTGCATGTCCACATAAAGTGATAAGAACAAAGACATCATATCTTTGTTTTCATCAATTATTTTTACCAATTGTTCATTCATTTTTTTCTCCCTATATGGTTTGTAAAGAACAACGACTTAATATAGAACTTTTTTTATAAGATGTCAAGAGTAGAATCAAAATTGAGTCAATTACCGGATAATCCGGGAATCTATCTATTTTACGGCATGAACAATGCCTTGCTTTACGTTGGCAAAGCTACCTCTCTTAAACAAAGGGTAAAAAGTTATTGGCAAAAACAAAAAAATCCTCGCCCGATAGAAGAAATGATATATCAAGTGGTAGATATTGCTTGGGTAGAAACAGAATCTGTTCTAGAAGCTATCATCTTGGAGGCCAATTATATCAAAAAATTTAATCCTAAATATAATGTTTTGGGCAAAGATGATAAAAGTTGGAACTATCTTTATCTGACCAAAGATCGTTTTCCACGATTGGCAACTTTGCGTCAACATGAAATAAATAAAATTGATAAAGGTAAAATAAAATCGATTTTCGGACCGTATCCGGGACTTAATACCAAAGAGGTGATGACAGTATTGCGAAAAATGTTTTTTTGGTCTGATTGTGATCCTCACGCGAATAAATCTTGTTTTTATTATCAATTAGATCAGTGTTTGGGAGTTTGTACCGGTGAAATTAGTGCACCGGATTATGAAAAAAGAGTTATCCGACCGTTGGTATTGTTTTTAGCTGGTAAGAAAAAGCAGATAATAAAAGATTTTGAAAAACAAATGTTGATGGCTTCCAAAAAAGAAAATTTTGAAGAAGCTACACGTTTGCGAAATCAACTTTATCAACTCAAAAAAATTCAAGATATCACTTTGGTTAATCGTAGTTTTTTTGAAGATGAATTATTTTTGGAAAAAGAAGACGGAAGTCATCTTAAACTCAAAGAAAAATATTCGCATATTGAAGGGTATGATATTTCCAATTTGGGAAGTAGTGATAAAGTAGGGAGTTTGGTATTGTTTCAAAATGGTGAACCGAAAAAAAGTGGATATAAAAAATTTAATATCAAAGGTGTGATCGGTCAGAGTGATGTTGATTGTCTCAAAGAAATTATTTCTCGTCGTTTTTCCCACAGTGAGTGGGGAAGACCAGATTTACTTTTGATTGATGGTGGTAGAGGACAAGTGAATGCAGTAAAAACAATTTTGGTAGAAAAAAATATTTCTATTCCGATTGTGGGAATTGCCAAAGGTCCGGCACGTAAGAAAAACGAATTTATTTTGGGTGAAAAAAATCCCGAGCTCGTGGCTTGGGTTTTCGGACACCAAGAACTGCTGATTCGTGTGCGTGATGAAGCGCATCGGTTTGCGATAAGTTTCAATAGAAGTAAGAGAAAAATAAAAACCCCGTAAAAGGGGTTTTGTGTTTATTATAAAAATAAACTTTTAATCTGTGTTGACCACCACACTGATTATGATTAGTAAAGGAGCTTCCAAATTAACCGCCTGAAGCACAGGGCGTAGAAAATCAATCAAATATCTTAGGCTTTCCAAACAAACACAATTTACCACTACCTTTTCCAATACCAAACCAGTCCTCATCTATGTATCCAATTTGTACAAGTTTCTCGTTTCTAATTTCATAAACATATCCATAATCATCACTCAGTCTCGTTCCTTCAGGAAGAATTTTGGGCCAAGAGGAGTTAACAAAATTGTAAGGTTTCAGATCGGGGAAGTTACTTTTTTTATACCAGTTTCCATCTTTGCATAAATAAACTCTTTCTTTTTTACCTCCTTCATTTTTTTCCATTTTGTAAGTTGTTTTGCCGACCGTTGTTACGATAACACGATTTCCCATGGTACACCTCCGCTTAAAAAGTTTAAGATTCCGTAAGTACGCTAATCACCAAGATTGGATCATTGCGTAAACAATTTAACTTTTTAAATTAAGAGGGTACAGAATAAATTTTTTGTAAAGAACTAAACTCTATCAATCTTCAATTTACTTGCCGGACGTAGTTTGCCAAAGGCATACGAAGACCGTTTAAAGATTGAATAAAGTTGGGGAGACGCGCTCCCCATAATATCAGCGTTTTCGATAAAAAATCATCATTTCACTTCCGCAACAAGAACAACAGACTTCCAATTTCAGTTTCTGAGTTTTTTTCCTGATAGAAAATAGTAAGTTGGCCAATTCCTGGATGTTTTCCCGTTTCAG
>CAYRYH010000038.1:0-7921 GCA_964428525.1 uncultured Gammaproteobacteria bacterium
AAACCTGCGATAGCAGGATGAAAGTGTTTAGTAAGAAGGGTGTTGGAATGACAAGGAAGACAAAAAAAATCATCCTTTCGGGTGATTTTTGTTTTGTCATTCCTGCGAAAGCAGGAATCCAGTGGCAATATTTTATTTTAACTTTCCTGGATCCCCGCCTTCGCGGGGATGACACTTTGTGTCAATTTTTAATATTTAATATCCAATATCTATTAACCTAAAATACTTTTTATTTCTTCCTGCTCAATGGTTTCTTTTTCAAGCAATACCGCAACCATCTCTTCCAATTTATCTCTTTTGCTTTCCAAAATCTCTCGCGCTTTATTTTGCGCTTCATTTATAATTTTAATAACTTCTTCATCTATTTTTTCCGCAGTCTTATCACTGTAATCTTGTTGCTCATGAATTTCTTTACCCAAGAATATCATCTCTTCTCTTTCACCGAAAGTTCGCGGACCAAGTTCACTCATGCCATAACGAGTTACCATGTCTTTGGCCACTTTGGTGGCGTTTTTCAAATCCGATGAAGGACCGGTTGAAATCTGATCTTCACCATAGATCATCTTTTCTACTACATAACCACCCAAAGTCATCGCGAGTTCATCTTTAAACTGCGCCAGAGTATAATAATGTTTATCTTCAGTCGGCATCTTGAGCGTATATCCTCCGGCTTGTCCGCGAGAAATGATAGAAACTTTTCGCACCTGGTCGCAATCAGGCAATACATGTCCAACGATAGCGTGCCCTGCTTCATGATAAGCAGTCATCTTTTTTTCTTTTTCACTTATCACTCTACTTTTGCGTTCTGGTCCGAGCATTACTTTTTCAATACTTTCTAGAATTTCCGTTTCTGTGATTTTTTTAAGATTACGACGCACAGTCAAAATAGCCGCTTCGTTTAATAAGCTTTCCAAATCCGCACCGGAAAATCCAGGTGTGCGTTCAGCGACTTTACGCAATGAAGCTTCTTTGATAATCGGTTTATTTTTGGCATGAATTTTTAAAATTTCTTCTCTGTCTTTGATATCAGGCATATTCAAAACAACTCGGCGATCAAAACGACCCGGACGAAGTAGCGCTGGATCCAAAACATCAGGACGATTGGTGGCAGCCATCACGATAACTCCACTATTTGGTTCAAAACCATCCATCTCAACTAAAATTTGATTCAAAGTTTGCTCACGTTCATCATGTCCTCCACCAAGACCTGTCCCGCGACGACGACCCACAGCATCAATCTCATCGATAAATACAATAGCTGGAGCAGCTTTTTTGGCCTTGGTAAACAAATCACGCACACGAGAAGCACCCACCCCGACAAACATCTCTACAAACTCAGATCCTGACATATGGAAAAATGGAACATTCGCTTCACCAGCCACAGATTTAGCTAGCAATGTTTTACCTGTACCTGGAGCACCCATCAATAGCACGCCTTTGGGAATCTTGGCACCCATATCGGAAAACTTTTTCGGACTTTTTAAGAATTCTACTATTTCCTCTAACTCTTCCTTGGCTTCATTAGCTCCGGCAACGTCCGCAAAAGTTTTTTTATTTTTATTATTTGGATCTACCATTTTGGCATTACTTTGTCCAAAACCCATAGCCTTGTTGTTTCCACCTTGAATTCCACGACTCATAAAATAAAAGAAAGCAACGATAATCAAAAGCGGTAAAATAATCGGTACAATAAAATTTATCATCCAAAATTTAGTAGAACTCTCATCTTTGACTTCTACGGCCAAATTCTTTTTGGCCTCTTCACTCACACTATAATTTTTCAAAATATCACCAAAAGATTCGCCAGCTTCTTTTTTAACTTCTTGTGGTTTGGCGTTTTCATCATGAAGTTCTATTTTGATTAAATCACCTTCTACTACGATTTTCTTCACCGCACCAGAATTGATTTGTTCTACCATTTGACCAATACCGATAGTTTCCGGTTTTTTACTCTCATCTTCTTTGAAATAACTCAAAGCTCCGGCTACTAAAAGCAGACAGCAAAAAATAATAATGAAATTTTTGAAAAAATCTTTCATAAATAAACGTTTTTAATATAATTTAGAGTATTTTCATCATACTATATATGTGAGAAAAAATCAACCGGTCTTCGCTAAAGCTACGCCCGGCAAGCCCCAGGCTTCATCCGTCAGCTGGCGGACTACGCCCGGCAAGCCCTAACTATTATTGTATAAAAACAAAACTCCCGCGCAGATATGCGCGGGGTATAAAGAACGAACCAAGGATCCAAGTGTCCAAGAAACAAGTACCAAGGACACTAGAATCCAAGAAAAATTATGATGCCTTGCGGACAGCCAGGAAACGCCAGCAGCCATCCCAGTCGACGTCAAACCAGTCGAGGCTGAGGCCACGCCCAGAGTCGTACCTGCCGAGATAAGGCACGCGGCGATCACCATCGCGAAGGACCCAGGAAGAGCCGAGGGCGCAAATAGGAAATTCGCGCTGTAGCTCAGGATATTTCGCCCCGAAAGCAAGAAGTTCAAACAGAGTTGCCGGACGAAGGTTATTCTTTTCCATATGGAGAAGAACTTCCTCTGAGTTGGCTGATTTGTTCAGATGGACAAGCTGAAAATCAACTTCAGCTTTACCACTGCCTGTATTCGGGAAATGTTCGGCGGTGATATCGTCATTGATCCAGTCGTATTTACCCGCCTTAATCATATTAACGAGTGAAATGCTGTAATCCACAAAGACCGAGTAAATATCGCCGACAGCTTTCTTGGTTTTAACGATAAGATCGGCAATCTGTTTACGCAGTTCGGAATCAGTCAAAATACGATCCAGATCACTGTCATTACCACCCTTGTCCAAAACTGCATTGACAATGGCCTTGAAAATTTCAAAAGCCTTTCCAAAACCTTTCAAAAAATCACTTTTCTTTTTCATAACACTCTCCTTCTGCTGTTGGTCTGCCTCTTGTAAACGAAACTATCGCTTACCTAGGACTTACCGGTTAAAATGTAAAGAACACAGTATTATAGCACATTTTGGCACTTTTGTCAAGGGTTTATTTTGGCTAATTTAAGCCAATTTAATATTTACCAACAATCACAAAGGCGAACATTTAAAAATACGAGCAATTCGCCAGTCCGAGCATTTGAAACAAACAACTAGCAGTTGCGATGAGCTGGAGCGATTTTGCAACAGCAAAATTTGTTCAACTGTTTGAGACCTCCCGTTGTCGACGGGAGGGCGAGTTTTGAACAAAAGCGACAGTGAAGAAGACAACTGGCTTTGTTTGTTTTAACAGTGAGGAAACTTTTTCCTCCAGTTTATGCCTGCCCGTCCGTAGTTCGCCGAAGGCAGACGAAGGCGGGGTTACAAAAAGTGGATTAAAGAAAAAATAATAGATTTATAAAAGAAGGATGTCGGATATTACAAGGAATACAAAACCACCCCCTAGCCCCCTCCTTGAAAAGGAGGGGTGATAGACTCTCCCCTAACCCCTCTCTTAAATAAAAGAGGGAAACAAAAAATCACCCTTTCGAGTGATTTTTTAATCAGATTATTCTTTTGTCTCTTCTGCTTTTTCCTCTTTCACTTCTTCCTTATCTTCTTTATGTTTCTTTTCTTTTTTCTCAGCCTTTTCAGCTTTCTCAGGTTTCTCAGCCTTTTCAGCTTTTTTATCTTCTTTTTTGGCTTTGCCTTTGACTCCAGCTACACGCAAACCAAGACGGTGTTCAGTTGGTTCTAAGGAAACAACAGTAAAGTCCATTTCTGTACCGATTTGGAATTTACTTTGGATATTGGCAATAGGTTCATCAGAAAGTTCAGAAACATGGGCCAAGCCGTGGATATCTTTATCAAGTCCGATCATCAAACCAAATGGTTCAATTTTTAAAATTTTACCTTTAACAGTAGCGCCTACTTTATATTTTTCTTTAACCAATTTCCATGGGTCTTCCACCAAACGTTTCATGGAAAGATAGATTTTGGAATGATCAAGTTGGATAATTTGAGCGCTGACTTTGTCCCCTACTTTGAGCAAGTCTTTTGGATGATCGATGCGTTGCCAAGCAATTTCGGAAATATGAATCAAACCTTCCAAACCTTGACCAAATTTGATGAAAGCACCAAAAGAAGTTAAAGCAGAAACTTCACCGTCAACGGTATCGCCGACTTTATAAGCTTCTAAAACCGCTTTTTGAGCATCATCCCAAACGCTTTTTTCAGAAACTATCAATTTTTCTTCATTTTCATCAGCATCAATAACTTTTACTTCCAATTCTTTACCAATAAGTTCTTGAAGTTTTTCTAAAATTCTATTTTTATCTCCACCCATTACTCGAGGATAATGATCAGGATTGAGCTGAGAAACAGGCATAAAACCTGAAATCGCTCCTACTTGCATCATTATACCGCCTTTATTGGCTGCCAAAACTTTAGCTTTTATAGTCAAACTCTCTTTCATCCATTTGCGTAAATTATCCCAAACACGTTGCATACCAGCTACGCGGAAAGAAAGCTCCATTTCGCCGTTTTCATTTTCCAAGTCAATAACAGTTCCTTCTACTTCATCTCCTGGTTTTAAGTTGGCATATTCTTGAGATTCAGTAAAAATCTCAGCTCCACGCACGATGGCAGTAGTTACACCTTCTACATCAATACGTACCTCCCCTTTATCAACGGAAATTATTTTACCTTTAACAATATCTCCAGTTTTTGGAAATATTACTAAATTTTCCGCCAATAATGTCTTAAAATCTTTGTTAGACATATTATATATAAAACAAAAAAATTCTCTTATCCCTTTCCGCTTTGCGGAATAGAGTGTCAACCACTAAATCGGGCTAACTTTAATAGTATTTATTTGTATTTAAATAATAACAAATACCCCTCCTTTTGTCAAGGAGGGGCTAATTGTCTATATATTATAGATAAAGATTTTCAAAACCTAGTTTTTTCATAATATTAGGCAATTTATACTCCATATCTTCCTTCATAGAATACCCACTTTGCATCTCTCGACCGTTCATTATAGCGCCTCCTAATCCTGAAATCTTCTTATTAGAAATTATCTTATAAATTTCGTATTTCAGATCTTTATCAAAATCAGCCAAAAAATTTTCTCTTTTTTTCAAAAAATGATTATATCGTTTACTCAATTGCTCATAATAAATTCTAAATTCTTTTGAAAAATTTTCCTGAAATTTTTTTCTAAACACATCGGCAGATTCAGATACTTCTTTCCTTTTTTCTTTCATTTTAGACAATATTTCTTTATAAGCAATTTTATCTATATCTTCTATTTGACCGGTTTCAGGATTTTCAATTTTTGCCGTCTTTTTGAATAATCCTTTAAAATCTTTTTCACCTAGTTCACTATACTTCTTTAACCATTTATCTAATTTATTTTTTTCAGAAATCAATTTTTTTATACCACCTTCTTCACAAATTTTTTCTATTGTTGTTTCTAAAAATTCTTCTTGTTCTAATTCAAAATTTGGTAAATCTAATTCTTTTTCCAATTGATCAGCTAATCCTATATATGCCGATTCCCTCTGTTCTTGAATTATTTTTCCCTTTCGTATCCCATTTCTATAACTTATTTCATTTATTTTTTTATGAATTTCTTTTATATCTTTTTCCGGTGTACCTACTGGCTTTATTTTTTCTAAATAAAACGAAGCAGCATGGCGATTAAAATTCGGAACTTTTCTCACTAAATCAATATTTTTCATGATTTGTTCAGCTACAAAATGATCATGACCACCACCCCTTACTAAATCATAAGAATCATACCCCTCCTGGATATAATTTTTTTTAACATCTATTTCATAGTTTGGTATTTTTTGTAATTCTTGTTTTTCTTCTCCTTCTAATTTTTCCAATAATAAATCCAGGCGTCTATCTTCATTTACATTAACACTAAGCAATTCATTGATAAGCTCTAGAGACTCTTTTATATTTCCTTTTCTTCTAACTTCGGTTATTCTTTTTTCAAAATCTGTAATTATACCCCCTTCTTCTTGCACTTCTTTTAAGATGGGATCTCTTTTCTCTTTAATTTCTTTAATTTTTTCTGAAATTTTTTGAATTTCGCCAATTTTGTAATTGGCATCTTTTGAAGAGTATTCACGATTTATTATAGCTTGACGGATGCTTTTACTATCACCTGATTTGGGTATTTCTTCAATGTTTTTTCCGTAATTATTTTGCCAATATTCTTCTTTATTTTTTAAATCAGATCGTCTATCAGTGTATTTAGGATGGTTAGTAAAATTTATCAATAATTTTGCCTTTTTTATTAAATCGTAATCAAAATCTATTTTTTTAATTTCTTCTACGGTTTTTACTCTTTCTCCGGTTAATTTCAATATTTCTTCATCAGACATCTTGTCGTAAACTTTTTCCATAACCATCCTCGGCATAAACACCGCGTCAAATTCATTGTTTTCTGCATTATCCAAATATTTTTCATCAAATGGATTGATCTCTGATGCTAATTTATCACACAACTTTTCAATATCAATTTTATCTTCTTTTAATAACTCCGCAAAAATTTTGGCATTGAACAAAAATCTACTTTTTTCTACACTTTCTTTTTGTAGCAACCCTTTTTCTATCTCTTGTTTTTGATTTTCATTAAGTCCGGCTTTTACTTTTTCAAATGCATCTTTTTGTCTTAAT
Organism: uncultured Gammaproteobacteria bacterium; assembly: GCA_964428525.1. GTDB lineage: Bacteria > Patescibacteriota > Patescibacteriia > Magasanikbacterales > GWA2-37-8 > JAKLGL01. The sequence goes on from CAYRYH010000038.1 coordinate 6,652, forward strand.
AACTCCGCTGACAGTGTAAGTTCTTTTAATAAATTAGGATTTTCTTCTAAACGCTTCTCCATTATTTCTTGCGCTAAATCAGGTTGATTTTCCAATACTGCATCACTGAATTTTTGATAATATATTTTATTAATTTTAAAAATATCCTCGTTATTATTTCCGTTCTCGAGTCGCTTATGATAGTTATCAAAAGACTGACCGATAACCACGCTTTCTATTTCAGCAAAAGCTTGAGAAAGTTTTTCTTTTTTCTCTCTTTCAATTTTGTTTTCTTTGGTATTTAATTTTTCTTTAATAGCAGAGATACTGCTTTGACGATTTTCTAGCTTATTTTTGATTTTGAAAATCACACCTCTTTTTTCTTGAGTCTGATTTATTTTTTCTTCCAATTCCCTTTTGTTGATACTTGGTGTAAATTCAGCCAAAGAGATCTGGGCTTTCAATTCACCTATTTCAATCTCATAAGATTTAACGACTTCATCCATTGTTTGTAAAGATGCCTCTATTTGTTTTTGAAAATCTTTTATGTCTTTTGATAATAAACCTGCTTCCTGACCTTCTTTGCTCATTTTATCGGCCAATTCCATACAATAATTTTCCATCTCTTCGGTCAATTTTTGCATCTCTAATAAAGCTACTTCTAAATCCAGTGGTTTCTCCACCTCTTTTTCTATAGATTTCTGGCCTTCTTTAGATTGACCCTCCTTTGTTTTGCTTAATTCATCATTCATATTAAAAATATTATTTTTTAATTTTTTTACTGATTTTTTCCGCCCTTTTCAAATCAATTTTCTTTTGAAATTCAATAAAAATTTTTCGTTGTTCTTTTTGGATCTCTTTCATTTTATCCAAAAATTCTTTTCTAAACTCTTTAACTGACTTTTCTTTTACCTGTTTTTTGGAGGTTTTCATAATAAAAATTATTAATATTTACTACTAAATACTTTATATAAACATATCATATTTATGCCCAAAAGTAAAGATATTTTTCTTTTTTCTATTTTTAGCTTATTTTAGCCAAAATATGCTAATACAAAATAGTAATTATAACCTCTTTTTACCCACTTTTTCCCCTTGCAGATATTATTTAAATATGATAAAATAACGACGAATAAATTCGTCTAGTTCAAAGCCCATAAGGTTCATAAAGTCCATCAAGTTGTGACTTTATAGACTTTCGACTTTACAGACTTTTAACTTTTTATATTATGCATATCAACTGGCTCGGACAAACTTGCATTAAACTGCAAACCAAAAATCTCAAAGACGA
>CAYRYH010000039.1:0-7883 GCA_964428525.1 uncultured Gammaproteobacteria bacterium
TTCTTTCTCCAATTTTCCCCATCTTTTCTTCAGTTCTTTAATCAACATCATTTTCATTTCTACAGCCATTTCTTTTTTGGCCGCCAATTCTTCAGTAGCTCTCTCCACCAAAGCTTCATACATTTCTTTGGTCGGACCTTCCAATGTCTTGATGTTTTCTTTGAGTTCATTGTACATTGGTTCAGCATAAGCCATGAGCTTGGCGCGCATCTCTTTACCTTTAGGTGTGACATTGAGCCACATGAGTCCAGCACCAAGCAATCCACCGAAAAATAAACCTTTTTTGAAATTTCCCATACAATTATTTTTTAATTAATTAAAAAATTTTAAATCCCAATTCCCAAATCCCAATGACCAATCAATGCCCAGTGCCTAAATGTCCAAATGTAATTGAGGTTTAGGATTTGGGATTTGATTGGTCATTGGTCATTGGGGTTTGGTCATTTCATTTATGATCCACATTCAGCTGATCCAGTATCAGCGCCTGTTCCCGCACCAAAACTCGGTGAAGCAGAAAGGGTGCTTAAGGTTTCTTCACATTCTTTTGGCGGATTGTTAAACGCAGCGCAAATAGCGAGTTTAACAGCTTCCGGGCTACGAGAAACCTGAGCTTGAGCTCCGTTGATAACTATTGTGGGTGAACCCTGTACTCCGTATAAATCATTTAACTCTTGATCAACTGGATAAAGAGGATAACGACCAGATAACCAACTAGCTTTATCATTGTAAGCTACAGTAGTACCAAATTTTTTGTCTGTCGCACTAATACAACTATTTAATTTACTTTCATTAACTTTGGCTGCTTTCAAGCAACTTTTGGAATCCCCGCTAACAGTAAAACATTTTAAATAATCTACTAATTTATCATTTTGTTCTTCTTGCAAACAATATTGCAAATTATTTTCATCTATTTCTATTTTATCATGCATGATATAAGAAACAAATCTTGTTTTAAAATCAACTTTGTCCTTAAACAATTCCATAACTGGCAAAACTGCTTTTTGCATTTGCAAACCGTATGGACAATAGGACATCACAAATAAATCAACTGCCGGTTTATCAGATTTTACCACTTCTGGAGTTTGGATATTGGCACTTGGAGTAGTAACAGCACTTTTGATAGGTTTAGTAGTAAATATCACTCTGCCCTGCACGGTCATCACGATAAAAAATAAACAAACCAAAGTGCTCAAAATACCAATCCCTGACAAAACCCCCACCCAAATAGCTGTTTTTTGATCCAATAACTCAAAAAAGTTTTTCTTATTTTCCATATGCAATTAAATTAAAATTAATTATTAATAATTATTCTCCGTTTAAAATTCGATAGAGTTCTCCATAAGCAACTGCATTTTGCAATTGCTCCCCTTTGATTTTAATATTTTTTAACTCTGTCGATAATAAAGGGTTGTTTTTGTTGATAAAATCAAATAAATCGTTTAAAGGTACAAATTTCTTATCATCTTTTTTTATTCTGTTACCCACTGTTTTTTCCATAACTGTTTCATCTGTAGCACATACAAAATCGGCTTTTTGGATCAATTTGTTTAAATACCATTTATTGTATAGCCAAATAATTATAGTAAAAAAATCGACATATTGCAAGTTTTTGTTCACGGTTATCACCAGCTTTTTTTGAGGATTTTTTTCCTTATAATTTAATATTTTTTTACCCATCCCCAAGAAAGGAGCATGGAGATGGATTATGTCAGCCCAATCCATTTTTTCTTCGAATTCATTTTCACTATAAATCTTTTCAAAATTCATTTTATTTTTTGTCTGTTCCTTAACTTCTTTTTCCATTCTCTTGTTTACTGCACTGTATTGCAATGTAAAAATATAGTTTTCAAACCCCATGTCATTTAAACCATCTACCAAAATAAAAGAATTTTTTCTTATTACCTCAAAATAATTAAAAGCGGAAGGTATAATGTGCAAAATCTTCATATTTTTTTCAGAACATAAAAAACATTTGCTGAGGGTGTTTTTTGCCAAATCAAATCTTCCAGGTTAATAAATAAATTTGCTGTTTTACCCAAAAAAGACCAGCCCATTCCCCTGCTTTCTTTCAACTCTGTCATACATGTTTCATTATTATAAACAGCCAACTTCTTTTTCCGTGCCTGCCAAGCAGTCAGATAAAAAGCCATTATTCCAGCCTTTTGCCCCAACAAATGATCGCCATAATATTTTTTTTCTATTTTAAAACCAGTTGCCTTAACCAGCTTTTCCAATTCTTGGCGTGACCAAAAATTTACATGTCCAGCAAATTTTTTTGTTATCTCTTTTTTTAACCCCATTTTATCTAACCAATACCACAAAGACAGCCAATCATTTTCACAAGGAACTTGTAAAAACAAAGTTCCATTATTTTTTAAAATTCTCGCAAGCTCTTGGAGGACTTCTGTTGGTTTATAAACATGCTCCAAAACATCAAATACGAAAATATTGGAAAAATTTTCATCTTGATAAATTGTTTTTTCTGATTCACTAACCGCATATGAAACACCATCATCAGCTCTTTTGGCCACATCGATAGCTTGCCTGCTGATATCACAACCATAAACATTCAAATCTGGGCGATAATCTTTGAGTGCTCTAGCAAATCTACCAGCTCCACAACCAAAATCCAAAATATTTTCCCCGATAGGTGTTTTTTTCAAAACTTGCAAAGCTTTTTTGAGACGAAAATATGTCGGAGAAAACAAAGAAAGTGTCGCTTCTTCTTTTCCCCATAAATTTTTTTCATAATCAAATTGCATAATTTTAACTATTATAGATTTCCAATAATTTATTCAAATGAGCCGAGAGAGAATAATTATTTTTAATCTTATTTACAGCTTTTTCTCTGATGATTTCTCTTTGTGAAAAATCATAGTCAACCACGCTTTCTATCGCGTCTTTCCACATTTCTGCATTGTTTTTTGTCAACAAAATACCATCCACTCCGTTTGCTATTCTTCCACGCACCCCGGGGATATTACTACCTATTACCGGAATACCGCAGGCCAGGGCTTCTATCGCACAAAGTGAAAATGATTCATAAATACTAGATATACAAACCACGGAGGCCAAATTATAAATTTTTACCATTTTTTCTTTTTCATCCACCCGACCATAAAAAATAATTTTATCCTCTAGACCTGATTTTTTTACGATTTTTTTATATTTTTTTTCTGCATAACCACCGCCCACTATCAATAATATCACATCATCACGACACTTTTGAAACGCTTCTATCAATACTTCCAAATTCTTTACCGGTAATAAATTACCAACAAACAAAGCTATTTTTTTTCCTTCATATTTATCTAAACCAACTTCATTTACTTTGGTTATTCTTGGTTTAAAAATATCAGTATTAATAGCATTGGGTAAATAAAAAGATTTTAATTTAATAATTTCATTGTAAAATTTGAAACTATGCCATTTCTCTTCATCTACATATATCACCTTGTCAGCGATTTCAAACAATTTTTTACCATAAAAAAAATCTATTAAATTACGGATTATTTTTTTAAAACCTTTTACCTGTGCATCCATGTGATATGTTACAATCAATTTAAAACCATATTTTTTTTTGGCTTTTATCACAGCTCGCTCCGCACCATAAAACGGAAAATGAAAATGCACTATGTCAAAATTTTGTAAATCTTGTAGATTTACTAACCAACCAGCATCACCAAATTTAAAAAATGTTTTTAAACGATTTATTTTGAAAGAAAACTTTTCATCTTGATAATTTGTACGAGGATAAGAAAGTGTAAAAACTTCGGCATCCAGACCAGAATTACTTAATTTTTGAACTTCGGATAAACACATTTCCCCCATACCTCCCAAATGCGGAAAAAAAGTAGAAACAATGTGTGCTATTTTCATAATTATTATTCTTTATTCTCCAAAGCCCTCTCTCTGGTCAAACGTGTTATTTCTCTATTATTTTTTTCCAAACGCAACACCATGCGAAATTGCATATAAAAAAGAATTAACAAAGCTATATAAATAACCAGATCAACTCCACGTCCAATCCCGAAAATTTTTGCAAAATAAGAAGCTGTATCAGGCTTAACAGATAATACTAGACCTACAAACCAAAATACAACCCAACCAAAAAATTCAGAAAAAGACACTTCTTTGTTTTTATATTTTAAACTTGTTTTAATTATAAAAAAAGTAAAAACTAAAATTAAAATAATTTGCGCAAATATCATAAACTTATTTTATAAAAAAATTAATTAACAAATCTTTTATTATATAAAAACCACCTTTTATACCCTGGCCATAAGATGAGTAACGCACACAAACAGGTATTTCTATAAAACTAAAGTTGTTCTTTTTAACTTGAGCGACTATCTCAGTATTATGAGCCATCTTGTCTTGCGTAATTTTGATTTTTTCTAAAGCCTTACGACTAAATACACGGAAACCATTGTGCGCATCTGTCAATCTAACACCAGAAAATAAATGATTTATAATCTTGGCTATCGGTAATATAATTTTTTTCTTACTCCAAGGAATTTTTGATCTACCGTCCAAAAAACGAGAACCAAATACTAAATCAAAATTTTCTTTTCGTATTTTTTCAATCGCCAAAGCGATATCTCCAGGGTCAAACTGCCCATCAGCATCGAAATCAACTATTATTTCCCCTGCTTTAGACAAGGCATATTCGTGACCGGTTTGTAAACTTGCCCCTTGCCCGCGATTAATCTCGTGATGTAAAACATTTACTCCTGTTTTTTTTGCTATTTGTAAAGTGTTGTCTGAGGATCCATCGTCAACTACAACTATATTTTTATAACCTTTTTCCAACAAACCCTTGATAGTTTGTTGGATGTTTTTTTCTTCATTATAAGCAGGAATTACAACCCAGATCATAATTATTTATTATTACCGTAAAGCAATGTTTCTTTGTTGGCAGACACATACTCAATAGTTTTATCCAAACCGTCTTCTAATCTCACCAATGGCATCCAACCCAAAGTATTTTTGACATAATATAAATCCGGAGCACCTTTACGTGTCAAAAATAAAAGTGGATCTTCAAAAACTATTTTTGAATTTGAATTTGTTTTTTTGATAATCATTTTTGCTATATCGGCAACATTATAAATATCTTCCGAACCTAAATTGATAACCTTCACACCAGGATCAGATGACATCAAATCACATAACCCACTCACAATATCAGAAACATAACAAAGTGAAGTTGATAATTTGTCATTACCATAAATAATTACATCTTTATTATCCAAAGCGTTGATAATAAAATCAGGTATTAAAAGACCCTGAAACAAATGCATCTTTGGTCCATAAGTAGTAAAAATCCTAGCAATTTTGGCATCCAAGCCATAAAAATCACGATACGTTTGCACACAAGTCTCAGCAAAACGTTTTCCCTCATCATAACAAGCTCGCGGAGATAGTTGGTTCACCAGACCCAAATCATCTTCCTTGAATACATTTTTTTTATCATTAGCATCACCGTACACAACTGAACTACCGGCAAAAACATATTTAGCGCGATATTTTACGGCCAATTCCAAAGTGTTTATTGTAGAAATAGAATTTGCTTGAAGTGAATGAATCTTGAGCTTCTCAAAATCTTTTGGACTAGTAGGACAAGCTAAATGATAAATTTCTTGTATGCCTTGAAATTTAATTTTAAATTTATTCAATTCATCAAAATCTTCTAAATTCAAAGGATTGCTAATATCCCAATTTATAAATTCAAAATCCGGATATTGCAACAAGTGACTGATATTTTGTGGATCAGAATTGCTAAAATCATCCAAACAAATAACATTTCCCTCTTTGAGCAATCGTTCACACAAATGGGAACCGATAAAACCAGCCCCACCAGTAACTAAAATATTTTTCTTTTCAAAAATAACATTTTCCATATTTTTTTATTTTTCAACTGAGCCGATAATATCGGGCAAAGTATAAGTTTTTAAAATTTTTCCTTGAGTATCTTGCATTTTATATTCTCCTTTTTTTAAATTAAAAAGGAAAATATTTTGCAATAAACTATCTTGATATTTACCAAGTAGTAAATAATTTTTATTTGGTATATTTAATAAATTTTTCCTATAAAAGCTCTGACTATTCCAATCTATCGTGTATAGCTCTGTTTGATTTTTTTTACGAGCAACAAAAACTAATTGATCGCTCAAGAGACTATCCACATGCCCAACTTGAAAAGAATCAATTCCGATGATATTTGAAAATTTTAACTCAGCAATAATATTTCCACCCCAATCCATTTCTTTAATCAATAAATTATTATTTACCAATACCGCAGCATATAAAAAGATATTATTGGTTTCCCAACCAACCACTTTTCCTACCACCCCAAATTCATTGAGATATTTACCATGCCAATTATACTTTACAAATTTAGTTATTTTTTGATATGGATAATATTTACTTACCACAAAATTTATTTGTTTATTTTCATCCACATCAAATTTAATACCGGAGAATTCGTAATTTACTCCATTTTTTGCTAACACTAAATCACGAGCCAACAACCCTTTTTGAGTATAGACTTGCAAAGAATAATTATTTCCTTGTTGCAAGACAATGGCCAATTCTTTGGTGCCGTCGTTATTTATATCTTTAGAGGACAAGGCATGAATTTGACCGGGTAGCGCAACTATTGACGAGACTGAACTTTTTTCTAAATCATATCTTAATATTTCAGAATTTTTATTTTTACCATTACGATAAAAATAGAAACCATCCAAATCACCTAGGACAACTTTTGATTCATGAGCTATCTCAATTGCTTTGCCTGTATTTAATCTTTTATATAATTTTGCTCCAGAACCGTTGACATCAAAAAAAAGATCGTCAGCTGTTTGGATAATATTGTCTCTAATTTGAGCTGGAGTCCACTCAGGATGCAAACTCTTGAGCAAAGCTGCTGTACCCGAAATAAAAGCTGTTGCAAAAGAAGTGCCCTGCCAAGGCCCGCCAGCTTCTTCAAAAAAACCAAATTGCGGAGAATATCTCTGTAAACTATAAATATTTTCTCCCGGCGCCAAGATGTCCACACATTTACCATAAGCGGAAAAATAACTTAGATTATCTTTACTATCTACTGAAGAAACACCCATTATCCAATTGTCCTCATCTGTGTCATAGCAAGCCGGATAACTAAGTCTTTCTTTACCATCTTTGTATGTAATGTGTCCTGAATTTCCAGCCGCACTTACTATAAAAACACCACGATTATAAGCTTTGCGTAATACTTCTTTAAAACCAGCATCTGGTTCGTTGCCCACCAAACTGAGGTTGATGATATGAGCACCATTTTCTACCGCATAATTTATCGCTTTGGCAATATTACCATAAGAACCAGTGCCATTACTACTTATAGCTCTCAAAGACATAATACTCACATCCCAATTCAAACCAGTAATACCTTTTTTATTATTTCCAACTGCTCCAATAATCCCAGCGATTATCGTGCCGTGAGAAATAGAATCTTTATCAATATTTTTTTCCATTACACTTACCCGAGAATCATTATTATTTTCTACAAAATTCCACCCGGAAACATCATCTATATATCCATTACCATCGTCATCAATGCCATTATCCGGAATTTCATTTTGATTTATCCAAATATTTTTTTGCAAATCAGGGTGCCAAGTATCTATACCAATATCAATGACTGCCACTACTATTTTTTTATTACCCGTAGTCAAAGCCCACGCTTGAGGCGCTTTTATCTGTTGCCAAATTTTTGCTTGTTGCGGATAAAAAACATCATCCGGTTCTAAAGCCAAAACAACCAAAGGTTGAAACAACATAAAACTAGCCACAAAAACGGCCACAATTGATTTTTTTGTTAAATTGGGATAAAATTGAAACAT
>CAYRYH010000040.1:0-7476 GCA_964428525.1 uncultured Gammaproteobacteria bacterium
GTTGTTGTAATTTTAGATATCCAAGTTATCAATAGCACTGGTATCTACAGTTTCGGTTTCCTGGCGTCTCGGACCGCGAGTACTTCCTTCTGGTTCGTTGATTTTCAAATTAACGCGAGCATTATTTTTTGCTCCAACTATTTTGAGCAAAGTGCGGATAGCGCGAGCAGTTTGTCCGCTGCGTCCGATAATGTAGCCCATGTCTTGTGGATTTACATCCAAAGTGAGCAATACGCCTCTTTCGTCAATCGTTCTGAGAACTTTAACATCGTTAGGATTGTTTACAATCGCTTTAACGATATCTTCAAGAAATTGTTGATCTTGCATAATAGCTTAACCAATTAATAATTAAATCGTAGCTTTCGACTTGTGCTACTTAGTTGACATTATAATTTTTTTTATCTTTTTAGTCAAAGAGCTTGTGGGGATAATTTTATCCACCCAAATTTTACCCTGCTACTTCTTCTTTTGTTTCAGCTTCTACAACAGGCTCATCTGCGGTTTTTACTTCCGCTTTTTTGGCTTCTTTTTCAGCTTTAACTTTTTGTTTTTCTTCTAATTTTGTTTTTCTTTTTTTACTCAAAAAAACAGATTTTATTTTTTTACCTTCAATAATGTTATTTTTCAAAAATAAATTATTTACAGTAGTGGACATTGTCGCACCTTGAGAAATCCAATATTTAATCCTATCTATTTTCGGAGCAAATCCTTTTTCTTTGTCATGAGGATTGAAAGTGCCTAGATTTTCCAAATATTTACCTTGGGTATCTCTGGCTTTTTCTGAAATCACCAAACGATAGGTAGGGTATTTTTTCTTCCCCATTCTTTGCAAACGTATAGTTAACATAAACCTTATTAAATTATTTTTTTATAATTAAAGTGACTGCTAAATTTAAGAGCGCTGATATTATAGCAAAATTAGCAGAAATGTCAATAGACTAACTATTTTCATCTGAAATGTCTTTTTGGGAAAGTTCTTCCATTTTGACACTAAGCAATTTAGAAACACCCTCAGCCCCCATAGTCACCCCGTACAATGCATCGCAATGGTGCATAGTAACGCGATTGTGTGTAATAATGATAAATTGTGATTGTCCACTAAGTTCATTCATAATTTTTGCAAAACGCAATGTATTGGCTTCATCAAGAGCAGCTTCTACTTCGTCCAAAACAACAAAAGGAGAAGGATTGTAATTTAAAATTGCGCAAATCAAAGCGATAGATGTCAAAGTTCTTTCTCCACCTGACAAAGCATTGATGCTTTTTATTTTTTTACCAGGAGGGTTGGCTACTATATCAATTCCTATCAAAACTTTATCTTTCTTTTTGGTTTTTGTTTTTTCTCCGCTTAATTCTTCTACTAAATCAGCCATCGTATCAGTTGACACTACAGCATCTTCTCCTGGAACCTCATCTTGATCTTCAGAATAAACTTCAATCAATTGAGCACTGCCACCTTCAAACAAAATTTTGAAATAACGGTCAAATTCTGTTTTAATCTTTTTGAAAGCCGAAGCTCTTTTTTTGCGCATTATTTCATCTAACTCGGAAATCATTTTTTCTAAATCTTCTATAGCTTTTTTCAAATCATTTATTTGACCGGTTAAAAAGTCATAACGCTGTTTGGTTTGCTCATATTCTCCGACAACTTCCTCGTCTATTCCGCCGATAAGACTTAGTTGATATTTATATTTTTGTATTTCTCCGGCCAAAAATTCAAGTGATTGTTCTTCTTGAGGTTTGTCCAAACGTTCTACTATCAAACTTATTGCGGTATTCATCTCATTTTTAACTTCTTCGTTAAGAGATTCTTGTTTAGTCTCAATTTTTGCCAAAGAAACTCGCAAATCATTTCTTAACGACACAACTTCATTTAAACTTCCTTGAATTTTTTGCATCTCTTCTTGTAGGTTAAAAACTCTTTGCTTTTTTTCTTCTTCTTTTTGATTGAACTTTTCAATTTCACTGCTAATAATTTTTAACTTATTTTCACTTTCAACCAACTTTTTTACCAAGACCTCTTTTTCTTGAGATAAGTTTTTCATCTGCTGACCGTATTCTTCCGGACTTAATTTCAAAAATGAAAGTTCTTTATTCAAAGAGGCTATTTCTTTTTCTATTTCCAAGCCTTGATTGTCCAAAAATTCATTTTTGGCTTTGGTAGTTTTCAATTCAACTTCCAAACTCGATAATTTGGATTTGGCTGATTCTAATTTACTTTCAACATCCAAACTATCTTGTTGTTCAAACATTAACTGCATTTGCAAATCCTTTACTCTTTCTTCGCCTGAAATAGAAACTCTACTGGAAAAACCTATATTATTTTTATTTCCTCTATAACCACCTTTCATCACGCCTTGTCTTTCTACCAAATCACCATCAAGTGTCACCATCCTGGCCGTTCCTATCCCCACTCGTCTAGCTGCGTTCAAATCTCTCACCACCAAAGTGTTTCCCAAAACAAAGGAAAATATATTTTCGTATTTTTTATCATATTTTACAAAATCCAAAGCAAAACCCAATACATCTTCATGATGAGATAATTCCTCAACAGCACTGTGCACTTCACGCGGAACTATTTTATTTAATGGTAAAAAAGTCGCTACACCCAATCGACGTTCTCTCAGATACTCGATAGATTTCCTACCAACATCATCATCTTCTACTACCAAAGAGGTCAAGTTATTTCCAGCCGCGACGTCCAATGCCAAACGATAATCATCTTTGACTTCTCCCAATTCAGCTACCAAACCAAAAATTTTACCTAAATTATTTTTTGCTTCCAATACTGCTTTTACCGAAGTTAAACCGGATAATTGTAAATAATTTTGTTCATTTTGACTTTCAAACATTTGCGTTTGAAGTTTACTCATTTTCAAACTCTTTTCAGCTCGGATAGCATGCAAAGAATCAATTTCTTTTCTTTGTGTGACAATTTCTTTTTCCAATTTTTTATATTCACTTTCTACCGATTCTAATTGTCGAGCAATGCCTTCACGATCATTTTGTAATTCTTTTGTTTTGTTTTCGAGCCAACCGATATTTTGCTGTCCGCGTTGACTATATTCTGCATGCATCTGACCATCCAAAATCGCCATCTCTCTTTCTAAAACATTTTTTTCTCTAACTGCTTCTTGATGTTTGTTTTGTAATTCACTGAAATTTTCTTGTCTAGAAGCCGACCTGGCCAATTCAGCCAATTCAAGTTGGATTTTTTCTAAATCGCTTTGTGTTAATTTAAATTTATTTTCAGCTTCAATCAAATTATTTCTTATCTCTTCTTCTTCTTTTTTGTTATACCAAAAAAGTTGAAGATAATATTTTTCTTGAGATTCTCGCAGAGAAGTTTCTACTTCTTGACGTTTTTCGAGTTTCTTAACTTGTTTGTGTAGCATTTTCAAGTGCGGTTCTACCTCAGCTATCAGGCGCTCTGCATTATCCATATTTTGCCAAGAACGATCTAGCTTCAACTTAGATTGATGTCTCTTGATTTGAAATTCTTTTATACCAGAAGCTTCATCCAAAAAATCTTTACGTTCAGCCGGACTTACTAGTAAAAGCTGATCAATGGTGCCTTGCCCTATAACGCCATAAGAATTTTCTGCAAATTGTGCTTTGGCCAAAAGTAGATGGATGTCAAAAAGACGAGAAGGAGATCCGTTTACTAAATATTCACTTTCGCCATTTCGATACAAACGACGAGTAATCACAACCTCTTGATATTCCGGTAAAATCTTGGCATCAGCATTATCTAAAACTAAAACAACTTCAGCCATCCCCAACTGTTCTTTAAACTGAGAGCCGTTGAAAATAACGTCTTCACCTTTTTTACCACGAAGAGTTTTCATACTCTGTTCACCCATCACCCAACGGATAGCGTCTGTAATATTACTTTTACCCGAGCCATTTGGGCCAACTACGCCCGTAATACTAAAACGACCGTTCTTAGACGGCAAAAAATTGAGTATGGTTTTATTGGCAAAGGATTTGAATCCTTGAATTTCCAATCGTTTTAAATACATACGGTAATATTATACAGTTTTTGAAACACCTTGACAATAGTCGAGTAGGTGGATATAATGGATGATTGATGTTTTGTCGTTGATACTTGTTATAAATGTTTTATCGCTTCGCTTATTCTATTGCAACGTCTAGAACATTTAGAACAATTACAACCTTTTATTATGGAGAATATAGCTAAACAAATTAATTACGAAATTGCTCAAGCTAAAAAAGTATTGATAATCCCCCACCGAAACCCAGACGGAGATGCTTTGGGCACGGTTTCAGCTTTGAGTGAATACCTACTTTCTCGTGATATAGAGCCGGAAATTTTTTGTATCAACGAAGTCCAAAATAAATATTTTTTTCTTCCCCACCTACATTTGGTCAAAAACGACCCTCTGGTTTTTACCGACCCTGACATAGATTTGATAATTGTAGTTGATACCGGAGATTTGACCCATGCTGGTGTAGATACTTATTTGAAAAATCATCCGGCTAAAATCATCAATATTGATCATCATCACACCAACCAAGGTTATGGATTTTTGAATATGGTAATACCCACAGCTTCTTCTGCTACTCAGGTTGTTTATAATTTTTTTCGTTTTAACAATATAACTATCAACCACAAAATCGCTACTTGTCTATTGACCGGATTGATTTCCGATACAGAAAATTTTACCAACGGAGCCACTACATCTCAAGCTATGTCGGTAGCTAGCGAATTGGTTCGTTATGGAGCTAATTACAAACTTATCAACAACTGGCTTTTGAAAAATAAAACTTTGAACATTTTAAAACTTTGGGGGACAGCTTTGTCCAGATTACAAAAACACTCTACACTGGATTTGGTTTATACTTACATACTCCAAGAAGATTTTCAAAAATACGACGTGGATGAAACAGAGACCGATGGTATTGCTAATTTTTTGAATAAACTGGACGGCGCTAAAATATCACTAATCCTAAAAGAAACTTCTGATAATAAAACAAAAGGTAGTTTTCGCACCACTTTCAACGACGTGGATGTGTCTGCTTTGGCCAAAAATCTCGGTGGAGGTGGACATAAAAAGGCTTCTGGATTTATTTATAACGGAAACACGGATGAAGTTTTGAAAAAAATAGCGGAGGTACACAAAAATTAAAATTGGTGATATACTATGTGTATTATGTAGTATGTATTATGTATTAAGTATCATGTATACATGGGTTACTACATAATACATACTACATACTACATAATACAAAATGCTTTATATAAAAATAAATTAAAAAATATGAATGATACAAAAAAAATAGAAAATACAAATCTAAATTCCCAATTCCTCATTCCCACCGTCGTTGAAAAAACATCTTATGGTGAACGAGCTTTTGATATTTACTCTCGTTTACTTCAAGATAGAATCATTTTTATCAGTAGCCCAATAGATGATCATGTAGCATCTGTCGTTATTGCTCAACTTCTCTTTTTGGATAATCAAAATCCGGATAAAGATATCAAGCTCTACATCAACTCCCCAGGTGGTTCAGTCACCGCTGGCATGGCAATTTATGATACTATGCAATATCTCAAATCCGATGTTTCTACTATTTGTATTGGTATGGCTGCCAGCATGGCTGCAGTATTGCTCGCTGCCGGGGCAAAAGGTAAACGTTTTGCACTTCCCAATTCTGAAGTCATGATCCATCAAGTCATGGGTGGAATGGAAGGACAAGCCAGTGATATCAAAATCCACGCCGAGAGAATTATCAACATGAAAGAAAGACTTAATAAAATTTTAGCCAAACATACCGGACAAACTATGGCGATAGTTGAAAAAGATACTGATCGCGATCATTTTATGTCAGCAAACGAAGCAAAGAAATACGGATTGGTGGATAAAGTTATTGAATAATCATTCGTAAAACAAACAAAAGCGCACTTAATTGTGCGTTTTTTGTTTTAGACTAATATTAGATATTGGATATTAAAATATTATTTTTCTTTAGAGTTAATATCTAATATTCAATATCCGATATCTATATATTTTTAGCTACAATTAGCCAAAATACTACCTATTTTCTTATTATAAACAACTTTATTTCAGGGGGGGCTTGACAAAAGTCTAAAAGTGTGCTATACTATGAAGTTACTAAATAACGTGGTGACACGAAATTTGGTCGCGGAAAAATGCTTTGTTGTTTTAAAAAAGTATTTTTCCGTAACAGACAAGCATGGAAGATAGATTATCGGGAGTATTTGGCTCCGGCTGAATCTTTTCAATGATCTATCTTCTCGTTACGGATTACCAAGGGGGGGAGACCCTCCCCCAAAAAGTAATAACCCCCGCCTGAGAAATCAGGCGGGGTTTTATTTTTATTTAAAATTTTACAACGAAAGTTACAGACTTCCTTCCGGAATTATCTCAACAACTGTTTCTTCTACTAAAACAGGTTCTTCAACTTCTGCTGATACACCTTCTTCTAAAGGCAGGGTACTGCTAGCAACCTCAGATGGGCCGACTAAACAAAGTTTCGGCAAAGCTCTATATACACTAGTAAATGTCCTTTCTATTTTTTCACTGGTACTGGTAAATCTAGTATATACAAAACTACTTATAGCTCCTCGAAAAGCGTTTTGACATTTTACTTCTCCAGGTTTGAGCTCGGGACTCACAACTTCTTTGGGTTCACCAGCTGGAATCCATTTCGAAACCAAAGGATGTGTATATGAACCAGATCTGCCGTCATCTCTTCCCCATAGCGAAAAAGAAAGCATTTGTTTTTTATAATCTATTTTAGTTTGCAACAATAAATACCCACCAGTATCATTTACAAATTTTAAATCCAAAAAAGGATCGTACAGTGCAGCATCAGTTCCAGGATTTTTATTGACTGGATCAGCATAATAACTCACTACCAAACTATGATTGTGACGCTCAGTGATATCCATCCCAGCATTCATCGCCATACGAAACAAAGTAGTACCAATCTGGCACATCCCCCCACCAACTTCTTTGATAATTTTATCTCCTTTTATTATCTCTTCTGGCAAAAATCCATTTTCCAGAGTAAAAGGTCCGGCATATTTAACCGCAGAAAAAGTTTCTCCTGGCGGTATGAGCACTCCGTTTAATAATTCTACCGCTCTAGCAATATTTTTTATACGATTATTATGACTATCCAAAAAAGTAGAAAAACCTGTCCCAATAAGTTTATTCACTCCCATGTCGTTAATATCACCCAAATTAATTTCAGTTTTAGTTTTTTCTACTACTAAATTCAAAGTATTGGTAACACTTCTATTACAAGCACCTTTTTGAAAATATTCTTCCAAATTTTTTTTCGTTTGTTCAATATTAAGACCCAGGCCATCTTCCGGTTCTCTAAACTCTTTGACCTTTCCGTTAACAAGGGTAAATTTTGGATTTTGAACTGGGATATCTATTATTTCTTTTACGCTTTTCAAATAAACATCCAATTTTTCATCAT
>CAYRYH010000041.1:0-7362 GCA_964428525.1 uncultured Gammaproteobacteria bacterium
GTCAAAGCTATCGGGATAAACTGAAAAGCAAAAACTATTTTATAAGGCACACTCCAATAACCAAGCTCAGTTTTAGTCAGCATCTTACTCATCAAAAGAGAATCACTATAAGCATATAATTTCCCGATAATCGCGGCAGCAAAAAAAGGAACAGCCATCAACAAAAAAGGTTTGATAATATCTTTTTGCCACAAAAGTCGAAAACGTAAAGATAAAATCTTGGCCGCAAAATAACCGGAATAAAAAACGCTCAAGAAACTAGGCACGGTATAAGCTACGATTAAAAAATAAAGCGGCCAATGCAATATCAAAGCCGTAGTACCAATAATCATCGTTAATACTTGTGATAAAAATATTCCAACGGCTTCATAGCGCAAATTTTGTGCCGCACGCAAAGATGCGTAAAAAAGATTTTGTAAACTATCAAAAATTACCGTGATACCGGCAACATAAATCAATTGTTTGGTTGATTCGCTATAGTTTAATAAATTTGCGGCTAAAATAATCAAGCCATAAGAAACAAAACCAAGTAATAGTTTGATACTTAATAAATTGTTTAAAAAAACACCACTTTTTTCCTGGCTTCGCGCTAATTCACGAGTCAAAACATTATTTAAACCGAAATCAGCTATTACTAAAAATATTGTGGAAAAAGATAAAGCAAAAAAGTAATCACCAGTATTTTCCGCCCCAATAATTCTAGCAATGATAATGAAGTAAACAAAAGAAACGACCCGTTGGAGCACAGAAGCCGTAGTCATAAAAGTGGTATTTTTTGCAATACTATTACTCATAATCTTTTGGTAGTATATCAGGCTTTTTTGCTTTTTACAAATAAAAAACACCCCCGAATTGAGGATGTTTTTTTGAAGTAATAGTTTAACGTTTGGACCATTTGCGGGCGCTGCGCGTTCTAATAACCCACAGTTCTCAGCGCTTCGCTGCTCTCCTCCGCGGTGGAACACCCAGTTCCCCCGACCCCCCTCTGCCACACTGGTCTCGCTTAACGCTTCGACCACTGTGGTGCGCGACGAGCTTTTTTCAAACCTGGTTTCTTTCTTTCTTTGATACGAGCATCACGAGTTAATAAATTGTTTGCTTTTAAAGCTTTTCTAAATTCTTCATTCCATTTTACCAAAGCTCTAGCAATACCTTGTTGGATAGCTATAGATTGGCCTTTTTTACCTCCACCATTAACTTTTACAGAAACGTCCAAATCTTTTTCTTTAGCCAATACTTTAAGAGGAAATTTCACGGTGTCTTGCATTTCAAAATAAGGAAAATAAACTTTTAACTCTTGTCCATTGATAGTTATTTTACCTTCCCCTTTTTCTATTCTAACACGTGCTGAAGCTCTCTTACGACGACCTACAGCGCGATTTTCATCTTTATTTTTAACGTCTTTTGAAATTTTTACTGCTTTTGTTACCATAGGACAAATTATTTAAATGATATTCTTAACAATCTCCCGTCACGTAATTTATTTTTCGGCAACATTTTGGCTACCGCGTGTAAAACTATTTCTCGGGGATTTTCTTTCATAATTTTTTTAGCCGGAATTTCTTTTAACCCGCCTGGATGATTACTGTGATGGCGATATAATTTTTGATCCAATTTTTTACCGGTAAATTTAATTTTTTCTACATTAAGAATAACTACTTTGTCTCCTTTATCCAAACGTGGTTCATAACCAACTTTGTGTTTTCCCATCAAAATTATAGCCATTTTTGTGGCTAAACGTCCGGGAGCCATGCCAGCGGCATCAATTTCAATTTTTTTTCTATTCATAGCGCGTAAAAAATTAAATAAATTCTACCACCGCTTCTTCGGCTCCATCACCGATACGGTTTTTTAAAATGGTTATTCTAGTATAACCACCTTTAACTTCTTTGTATTTAGGACCGTAAACTTCCATCATTTTTTTAACCGCATTGTCGGTATACAAAACTTTGGCGATTTTACGACGAGAAGCTAAATCGTTTTTCTTTGCAACAGTTACTAGCTTTTCTACAAACGAACGAGTTGCTTTTGCTTTAGCTTTAGTAGTAATAATTTTTTCATGCAAAATTAAACTTTCAGCTAAATTTGCCAACAACGAACGACGGCTAGCGGCTTTTCTGTCCAAAGTTACTTTGTTACTAAGATGTCTCATAATTATTTGCTTACTTTTTTACTGGTTTTTTTGGCTTTTTTAGCGACCTTTTCTCCCTTTTTTTCTTCTTTAATAGAATCTTCTTCGTCGATTCCTTCAATTTCTTTTTCTGCTGAAATTTCTGGTTCCATCATAACTTCATCTGTAGTTTTAATACCAGAAGAAACTATACGGAAATGTTCGGTCAAAATATCTGTGGCTTGTTGTAAAGCTGTTTTTGGGGAAATAGAACCATTGGTTTCAATAGTCAAAGATAATTTTTCATAGTTAGTAATATCACCCACACGAGTATATTCAACATGATAACCTACATCTTTTACAGGTGTGTAAATAGAATCGATCAAAATAGTTCCCAAATCAACCAATTGTTTATCTTTTTCTTCTACTGTGCGGAAACCTCTTCCCATGCCTACATTAACTTCTAATTCAAAATTTTTATCAGCAGTTAAATTGGCAATGACTAAATCTTTGTTTATAACTTCTACAGCAGAATTTTTTTCAAAATCAGCAGCAGTTACTGGGCCTTTGCCTTTTTTAGATAAAGTCAAAGTTACAGGTTCTTCTGAATAAATTTTTACAACTAATTGTTTTAAATTCAACATTATTTCTACAACATCTTCTTTTACTCCTTCAATAGTTGAAAATTCATGCTGTGTACCTTTGAGCTTAAAAGATTCTACCGCTGCTCCAGGTAAAGATGATAAAAGCACGCGACGAAGAGCATTACCGAGAGTTGTGCCGTAACCGTAATAACACGGACTTACGGTAACCACCCCGATATTACCCTGTTCGCCTTCTTTAAATTCCACTTTGGATGGTAATAATAAATTCTCCATATGGTTTTAATTATATTTTTAAATTTTAACGTGAATAATACTCAATGATAGATGTGATGCTAAAACCAGGGTCATCAACCTGAGGAATATTTAAAACCTTTACAGAAACTTCTTTTGGATTTAAACCCAACCAACCAGGTGCTTCTGTTTTAGAAAGTTTTTCAACAATATTTTCAAAACCTTTTTTATTTTTACCTTTTGAACTCAAAGATACAATATCTCCAATCTTAGTGTTATAAGAAGGAACATCCACTTTTCTACCATTAACTGTAACTAAACCATGAGAAACTATCTGTCTAGCAGATAATCTGGATTTTCCAAGACCCATGCGAAAAACAACGTTATCCAAACGAGATTCAAGCATTGCCAAAAGAATTTTGGAGGTATCCCCTGTTTTTTTAGAAGCTTTGTCAATATAATTGGCAAATTGTCTTTCGATTAGACCGTAAGTTCTCTTTGCTTTTTGTTTTTCTTTTAGCTGAGCTCCGTAACTGCTCAATTTACCACGACGAGAAGTCGGTCCATGTTGTCCGGGAGCATAAGATCTTTTGGCAAAAGGACATTTTGGCCCTAAACATTTTTCACCTTTAAGCATCAATTTTACCCCGGCACGACGACATTGAGCACAGTTTGTATTAATTTTTTTAGACATAACTATATTTTAAAATATTTCAAAAAATTAAACGCGACGTGGCTTTGGAGGGCGACATCCGTTGTGAGGAATAGGAGTAACATCATCAATAGAAAGTACATTAATACCGTTAGTATGGAAAGCGCGAATAGCGCCTTCTCTACCAGCACCGATACCTTTTACCAAAATACTCACTTCCTTAACTCCGTAATCAACTATTTTTTCCGCTAGATTTTTTACTACTATAGAAGCTGCATAAGGAGTAGCTTTTTTAGGTCCTTTAAAACCTGACATACCAGCAGAAGCCCAACCTAAAGCATTACCATTTGGATCAGTTATGGTAATAATAGTGTTGTTATAAGAAGCCAAAATATGAGCTACCGCTCTAGGAACTTGTTTAACTATTTTTTTCTTTTTATTTTTAACATTTTTTGTTTTATTGATTGCCATATTACAAATCTTACCAAATTAATAATTAGGTTTTAATACCAGACGGTTTACGACCGCTACCCATAGTTTTTCTGGAGTTACCACGAACTGTGCGAGAGTTTGTTTTTGTTCTTTGCCCACGGCATGGTAAATGTTTCATATGTCTAACACCACGATAACATTTAATATCTTTGAAACGTTTGATATTGGCGCCTATTTCACGACGCAAATCACCTTCAGTAACATGTTCTTTTTCTACAATCGCACGAATTTTATCTTCTTGATCAATAGATAAATCTTTGGTACGAGTATCAGGGTCAATTTTGGCTTTTTTTAAAATTTTATCAGCCAAAGTCGGACCAATACCGTAAATATATCTCAAAGAAAAGGCGATTTTCTTTTCTTTTGGAATATTAGTGCCTGCTATACGCATAAATTACACTCTTTATGTTTATATTAATTAAAAATTAACCCTGACGTTGTTTATGTTTCGGGTTTTCACAAATAACGCAAACCCTTCCTTTGCGTCTGATGACTTTGCATTTTTGACAAATTTTCTTTGCCGACGGTCTTACTTTCATATTTTCTTATTTTAAATTACACAAAAATATCAACCATTGCCGCGATATCGACGCTTAACTTATTTGTCAAGCTACACCGCAATGGCTGATACTTAAAAAAATTAATTGTACTTTTTTTAAAACCGGTAAACAATCCTACCTTTAGTCAAATCGTAAGGTGTCATGGCGACTTTAACTTGGTCACCTAGACTCAAACGAATTTTATTCAGGCGCATTTTTCCGGATAAGTGAGCGAGAACTGTCTGACCACTTTCAAGTTTTACCTTAAAAGTTCCGGCCGGAAGCAATTCTTCTATAACTCCCTTTATCTCTATAGCGTCATTGTTTGCCATTTTGAAAAATTATTATGTAAATATATTAAACTATTTTTTGAATTTAGTCAAGTGCTAGCCAAAAACCGTCTTTTATTGAATAAATTTGGCTAATATTAGAGATTTTGGTCATTGGTCATTGGGACTTGGTCATTTCTCACTTTATACACCCACTCTCTATACAACAAAAAATTCCAAGCTACGGCCAAAACGATATTACAAATTCTAACCAATAAATAATTATACCCAAAATATTGACTCCACAACCACATCCAACTTATTGCAAACAAATAATTGGCTCCAGCTAAAACAAGAAATCTAAACATTTGATTACGAGTGTTTCCTCTAGCCTGAAAACTAAATTTTTTATTGAACAAAAATATGTAAAGCAGTATAAAGATTTGATTGATAATAACAGCTACCACTGGTATTAAACCAAAAAATTCTTTCAAAATCCAAAGAGTTAAAATATCTAAAACCGTACCGGAAATACCAATAGCAAAATATTTTATAAATTGTTCACGGTGCGTCCAAGTATAATTTAGATATTTATTTAATATCATACTATTCAAGTATTGCTTTGATACGACGCACTCCAGAACTAACAGCTTCTTCTTTTGCGATTTTGAATTTTCCAAGAGTTCCGATATTTTCCACATGCGGACCACCGCAAATTTCTTTACTAAATATTTCTGTATCATTTCCAACTGTATAAACTTTTACCAACGTGCCATATTTATCTTCAAACAAACCCATTGCGCCTTTATTTTTTGCTTCTTCTACTGTCATTTCTTCAAAACTCACAGGATAATTTTTGGTAATCGCGGAATTAACCAATTCTTCTACTTGTTTTTTTTCTTCCTCGGTCATTTTTTCTGGATGAGAAAAATCAAAACGCAAACGATCGGCGGTAATATTACTACCACGTTGAACAACATGATCACCCAATACTTTTCGCAAAGATGCATGAAGTAAATGTGTAGCTGTGTGATATTTAGTAGAGATTTCAGAATTATCCGCCAAACCACCTTTGAATTTTTGTTCCGCTCCGGCACGAGATAAATCTTGATGTCTTTTGAAAGCAACATCAAAATCACTGACATCAACAGTCAAACCATTTTCAATCGCCATTTCCAAAGTCATTTCAAGCGGAAAACCGTAAGTATCATAAAGTTTGAAAGCTTGTTTACCGGAAATTTGATTAACCAATTTTCCAGTCTTCTCGAACGCAATTCGGAAACCATCAACCAATTTTTCAAATTCTTTTATCCCCTGTTCAATAGTATTTCTAAATTTGCTTTCTTCACGTGCCATTTCTGTCAAAATAAAATCTTTGTTTTTTATCAACTCCGGATAAACATCACCCAAAATTTCAATAACTTTTTCTGAAATTGTTGAACAAAAATTTTCTTTCAAGCCAATCATTTTTCCGTAACGCACAGCGCGACGAATCAACCGACGAATGATATAACCTTGATCAACATTGCTTGGAGCAACACCTTTGTCATCCCCCATTATCATTGTAGAAGTACGCAAATGATCAGCGATCACGCGCATGGCTTTGGTAGTATCTTTATTTTCTACATATTCACGCCCAGAAATCTCCTCAATCTTTTGTATTAACGGCCACATGGTGTCTATTTGATAAGTATCGGTCAAACCATTGATTACAGCAATTGTACGTTCCATACCCATACCAGTATCCACATTTTTTTGTGCCAGAGGTTCAAATGTTCCTTTATCGGTTTTATTATATTCCATGAAAACATTATTCCAAATTTCCAACCAATTTTCTTCATCGGTTTTTGGATTACTATCCTCTGGCGGAAATTCAGCAATACCCCGCCAATAAAAAATTTCCGTATCCGGACCACAAGGACCTGTTTGACCGGCTGGTCCCCACCAATTATTTTTTTTCGGTAAATAAGCGATTCTATTTTCCGGCATCCCGGCTTTTTTCCAAATATCAGCAGAAAATTCATCACGCGGTGCATCGGCATCGCCTTCAAAAACCGTCACTGCCAATTTTTTGATATCCAAACCCAGCCATTTTTTATCAGTCAAAAATTCAAAACTCCATTTTATAGAATCTTCTTTGAAGTAATCTCCCAGCGACCAATTGCCAAGCATTTCAAAAAAAGTAAAATGACTGGTGTCACCGACTTCATCAATGTCTCCGGTACGAATACATTTTTGCACATCAGCCAAACGAGTACCTGCTGGATGTTTAGCTCCAAGCAAATAAGGCACGAGTGGATGCATCCCGGCGGTGGTAAACAACACAGTGGGATCATTTTCCGGAATTACCGAAGCCGAACCAATAATCGCATGATTTTTACTTTTGAAAAAATCAAGATATTTTTGACGGAGTTCTGTGGAAGTTAACATAAAAACAATAAGTTTAATTTTTTATTTTAATTTT
>CAYRYH010000042.1:0-2286 GCA_964428525.1 uncultured Gammaproteobacteria bacterium
TTATCTAAAATGTCTCTCGCTCCGCTCGCTCCATTTTAGATAATGTGGCGCGTATACCTCCGCTGTTCTCCTCGTATCGCTTCGCGACACTTCAGATAACAGCGGATATCTGTAATATCTGTCTGACGACTTCGTCGTCATCCAGCTACTACAGATTATCCGCGCCACATTAGGCGAAATATTTTAGAAAAATTTAAATTTATCTCATATTTATTAATAACATATAAAACACCATGAAAAAAACACTTATTATTTTAATCACAGTAGTGGTTATTTTATTAATCGGAGCTTTTTATTTTTTCAACAGAGAATCAGCTGGACAGAAACAAGAACAAGTTTTATTAGAACAGACATATGAAATTTCCAAAGAATATCTTTCTCTTCGTCTTCAAACTGATGATGTTTTGATTAATGCCAAGAATTATCCTGATTATGAATCATGGAATACAGAAATGACAAAAATTATCAGTGATTGGAATAATTTAGAAAAAAAATCACAAGAATTGCAAGAAACTGCTTTTGAAATTGTAGAATTGTCTGCTATAGATTTTGATTTAATCCCAACAGCCAATGCTTATACTGCCAAAGAAATCTCAGATATTTATGACGGAGCGCCTAAATTCCAAGGTATCGCAACTCTAGCCAAACATTTGGGAGTGGATGCCAAAAGAGCCCAAGTGATTTTAGACAAGGCGCAAGCTGAGATAAGCGCCGGTGTTTTTAGTGAAGAAGGAGATGCCTTTGAAAATCTGGAAAATACCGCGATTGTAGTGAAAGATGGCTGTAAAGTGGCCGGTTTTGTGGGCGGAGTAGTAATAACCGGAGGTGCTGCGGGATTTGCAGCTGCCGGTACGATGGCCCAAGTAGGTACAGTTGTTGTAGGAGTAGATCTGGCACTTGAAGTGACAGAAGACGGAGCTCAAATTGCTTTTGGAGATAAAAATAAAGTGTCTTCTTTTGTCAAAGATATCAGAACAGTTACCGAACCCGTTGCAAACGTATTGGCAATTACCAATATACCCGGCAACCTTGGTACCGCATACGGGAAAATCGAAAGCGTTATGATAGGATTGGAAAAGTTTCGAGAGACTGCTCAAGAAGGTAAGGTAATCGGTATTAACCTTAACAATTTCAAATACCAACCATCTTTTCAGCTTATCAAAAAAACCAAATATCCGGGAACAGTAACAGTAGCAGAAATGGAAAAGGCGGAAGTAGAAGAATGGTTAAAAAGTTTAAACAAAAAACAAGAGCCGATGTCTCAAGAAGAAATTAAAAAGTTTTTATCAAGCTCGCTTAAATCGATAAAACAAGAAAAAGAAGATGCAAAAAATGAGACTATAGATACCGCAGAAAAAGCAAACAACGAAGTTAAGCTGATGTCAGTTGATGAATTTCAAGAACTTTTTGACGAAGAAGTGGCTTTTGAAAGTGTTTCAAAAGCCAAGAAAATTTTTGGCGAACCCGACGAAGTTAATATGTTTGAGGATGGGTATGGAAATTATGTTTATCGCAAAAGATTGGTATATCCAAACGGCAATGTTGCAAAGTTTACAATAAGATTTCATAATAAGGACGTTGAAGGTTACAGTATCGGACTAGATGAATAATAGTATTGTTAAATTTTTGAAAAAATTTTTAATTAACTAAAAAATATGAAAAAAAGAGTATTTGTGGCTATTTTATCAGGAGCTTTTTTGGGTATTTTTTGTATAATCGGAGTAAGTAGTAGACTTGGTTTTGCCGGAAATGAATTGTTTATATTATCTACTTGGATAAATAGAGTTATTATGGGTTTAGTAATAGGCTTGGCGCCATATTATGAAATACAAAATAATACCAAAAATATTATATTGCGCGGAGCGTTGCTCGGACTCATAATAAGTGGTTCATTTTTCTTAGCCACAGACTTCAAAGATATCCTAGGATTTTTTGCAGGAATTGTTTACGGGATAATTATAGATTTTGTTGCGACAAAATACGGAGAAAAGAAATAAAAATAAAAAATATGAAAATATTATATATTTTTTTGCTCGGTGCTTGTGTTCTTTTGGGAGCAATAATTTTAAATTTAGTTGCCAATTTTATCGGACTTACCACTTGGTATGAATTTTTAAAAAATCCAAGCAAAACAAATACTATTTCTTATATCTGGCTTTTTATTTTTTATCCACTGGGATTGGGTTTAATAGCATATTTTGTTATCAAATTGTTAAATATTTAATTTTAAATTTTAAATATAAAACACTCCGATAAGGAGTGTTTTATAGTGCCCGGGGCGGGAAT
>CAYRYH010000042.1:2386-7332 GCA_964428525.1 uncultured Gammaproteobacteria bacterium
GTGCCCGGGGCGGGAATTCCTCGTCGTCTTGCCGACAAATATCGGCTCGACTCCTTGCCCTGGGCAGCGTCGGATTCACACTGTGAATCCTCCGACGTTCTCCTTATTCACTTTTTCTTCCGAAAAAGTTCACGTCTCACTTCTGCCCGTTCGATTCCCGCGGTCAGCAAACACATAATAAAAAATGACCAAGCTTAAACACTTGGCCATTTTTTATTATGTGCCCGGGGCGGGAATCGAACCCGCACGACCGAAGTCGCAGGATTTTAAGTCCTGTGCGTCTACCAATTCCGCCACCCGGGCAAATAGAATTGGTAGGAAAATTATAACACAAAGATTAAATTTTTCAAGAGCAGTTGTGCAGTATTTCATATTTAACCTTTTTTATTAAAAAAAGTGGTGGATAAAAGAGTGTTTAATATTCAATATTTAATATTTAGAACTTTTTGTGTTATAATGTACCTATGTTAAGAAAAACCAACAATCGTGGATTTACATTGGTTGAACTTTTGGTAGCCATAGCCGTATTGGCTCTTTTTGCTATTGGTGTTTATTCTACTTTAATCTCTATTTATAAAATTGTTCGTCTAGCAAAAATAAAAACACTAGAAACTTCTATTTTGAGCGAAGAATTGGAAGTGGCTAGAAATTTACCTTATGAAAGCATAGGAATACAAAATGCTTTTGATGTTCCTGGTTTGCTTTTACCGATAAAATATATTAATCGTAATAATTTAAATTTTAAAATTATCAATACCGTTCGTTTCGTTGACGATCCTTATGATGGAACTATCACTACTACGCCACAAGATTTGGCACCAGCGGATTATAAATTGGTAGAAATGGAAATTTATTGTCTTTCTATCAATCAACAAGTGCCAATAATTTTGAGCACTATCATAGGTCCAAATATCAGTGAAGAGCAAACAAACTTGGGTGCTTTGTTTATTGAAGTAGTGGATTCTTTGGGTCGTCCAGTTCCACAAGCTCAAGTATTTATTGAAATGGCTAATTCATCTTCTTACAAAAATGATGTTACGGACAATGATGGTCATCTGTATATCATCAATGTTCCGACCGGTACTTTTCTTTATAACATCACGGTTACCAAAGAGGGTTACACGACAGATTATACAGCCTCTACTACAATTGAAAATCCAAATCCCGTGAAACCTTATGCCACTGTTTTGGAAAATAAAGTTACCGAACTTAGTTTTTCTATAGATTATTTATCAAATTTAGAGATTAAAACTTTGAATACAGCTTGTTCAAATATCGGTAATGCCAATTTCCACGTTTATGGCAAAAAATTATTGGGATTGCCGGAATTATTGCGGTTTGATGTGGTTAGCAGTACCAATGCTTCAGGGGTTTTGAATTTCAACAATGTTGAATGGGATGAATATTATTTTTCTCCCACAGGTACAAGCTATAATTTAGGCGGTTCTATTCCGATGCTTTTTCTCAAACTCAATGCCGGAGAAACACAAGCTCTCACTTTTGTGCTGAGACCGTATGTACAGTATCCGTTGTTGGTTAGTGTAAAAGATAATATTACCGGGATGCCGATTTCTGATGCGGTGGTGAATATTTTTTCCACGACTACCGGTTACAGCAATACAGCACAAACCAGTTTGGGTTATAAAAGACAAACAGATTGGAGTGGCGGATCAGGCCAAGAAATGATGAACGATGAAAATAAATATTTTAGTGATGATAATAAATTGGATATTATTGAAAATGGTAAAGTTAAATTGAAAAAAATAGGCGATGATTACTATGAACAAGGTTGTTTGATGTCATCTATTTTTGATGTAGGCGAAACTGTCAATTTTCGTAATGTTTTTAGTGAACCGTATACACAGATTTTAGAGGTTGGTACCAGCTCTGTGAAGTTGCAAATAGCCACCAGTAATACATCTACACCGGCTGATTGGGATTTTTTGGGGCCAGATGCAACGAACGGTACCTGGTATTCTTTTGAAGAAACAGTTATTAATTCTGTGCATAATAATCAAAGATATTTGAGATATATGATGTGTTTGAGTACGGCTAGTACCACTTTTACTTCAGAAGTTCAGGATGTTTTTTTCACGTTTACCAATGAATGCGTGCCTCCGGGGCAAGTTTATTTTGCACCCCTAAATACCGGAGAATATTATCTGGAAGTTATCAAAGACGGTTATCAGCCGGTAACTACGACTGTAGAAATTCCGACCACCAGCCATAGTATCATAAATTTGTTTGCGTTATGATTGTAAATTTGAATAAAAAAGGATTAACACTTATTGAAGTTTTGTTTGCTTTTACTGTTTTTTTATTTGTTACATTTGGTACTTTTACGCTGTACAGTATTAGTTCCAAAGCAGATAGAAATATTTGGGAAAGTAGTTTTGTGCAATCCTCCGCTTCCAAAATTGCTCAAACTTTTGTGGATGAAATCAGAACAGCCAATTATTCTACGGTTGGCGGATATCCACTTGCATTGGCTACTAGCACAGAAATAATTTTTTTTGCCAATATTGATAGCGATAATTTGATCGAAAGAGTGAGATATTTTGCTGATGGAAATATTTTTAAAAAAGGGATAACTAAACCCACAGAAGAAATTCTTTATAAATATAATACTAGTACAGAGACAATTTCAGAGCTTATTTATAATTTAAAAACCCCGCTTGAACCGATTTTTTATTATTATGACGAGTCGTATAATGGAACTACGGTAACTTCCAGTATGAGCTACCCTGTTTTGTTGCCGTATATACAAGTGGTTGGAATAAAATTGAGAGTTAATCAAAATTCAAATATCAATGCGCCGTTTTTTGAAATAGAAACCAAAGCGCAATTGAGAAATTTGAAGGCGAATTGATAAAAAAATTGAATACTGAATATTGAATATTAATTACGTACGAACTACGAAAGAATACGAAATTACGAAATGTTTAATATCTAATATTTAATATTCAATATTTATTTTAGCAATAAGAGTTATGTTGTCGTTACGAAAGAAAATTAAATTATTTGATAACCGCGGTGGTGCACTCATTTTTGTGCTTATTTTTGGATCTATCAGTTTTTCTCTGGTGGTGATGGGAATTTCTGGCTTTGCTTTATTTCAAAATCGTTTAGCTGTAGCCAAGCATAACAAAGAAATGGCTTTTCAGATTGCTGATGCTGGGGTGGCTTATTATCGTTGGCATATCATGCATGATGATGCGGATTATCAAGACGGCACTGCCACGTCGGGCCCCTATATCCATGATTATTTGGATAAAAATAAAAATCCGATTGGTAAATTTTCGCTTGATTTGACAGCTCCGCGTACTGGTTCTACTGTTTCTACTATTAAATCTACTGGTTGGTTAAATGTTCAGCCAAATAGCAAAAGAACGATAAAAGCTAGGGTTGGAAAACCATCTTTGACGGACTATTCTTTTTTGACTAATTCTGAAATTTGGATAGGACCAGATGAAGTAGTGCATGGTAGGATGCATAGTAATGATGCGGTTAGATTTGATGGCGAAACAGATTCAACGGTCAGTAGTTTATTGCAAGGATATTATTGTCCACCAGCACAGCCATTGTGTAGTGGAAGCCCTTGGAAAGGTGGGGTGTGGGGGGCTGGTGGGCCGGATGTATTTTTTATGTACCCATCTTCTTACAAAGATTTTGATTTGATAAATAATAAATTGGATGAAATCAGAACAACAGCGATAAATTCCGGGATTTATCTGGATGCTTCACCAAATCGTGGTTGGCATATAATTTTTTCTACCACCACAGTAGGAGAAGAAGAGGTGATGCAGGCTCAAATATATAGTGTAAATCTTTGTGAAAATGACGCATGTTCTACAAACAAACATGATGATGATTATTGTGGAAATTATCAATGTGCAAATTGTTATAATACTAGTCATAAAAAACCCGGAGCTACAGCTTGTTGTTTGGATATAAAAAACGAAACTTTTTATTTGACTACTACCACACCGGAATTAGTTTATTTTTATTCAGAAAAAACACTTTGGGTAGAGGGTATAGTAAAAGGAAGTGTAGCCGTGGGATCAAATACCGACATTGTTATCAAAGGTGATTTGACATATCCGGATAAAAGCGAGGAAAATATACTTGGTTTAACGGCAAAAAATAATATTTTGATTCCGTATAAAATAAGTCAAAATTTGGAGATAAACGCCTCGATGATCGCGCAAACCGGAGCGATACAACGATATGATTATTATCAAGGAATAGCGCCTTATAAAATTTTGGATACTATCAGAGTAAATGGTTCTGTAGTTTCTTATAAAATATGGACGTTTAGCTGGGTGGACAAAGATTTGAACGTAGTAAGTGGTTTTGAAAATACAGAAACAACTTTCAATATTCATTCTTTGTTTAATCCGCCACCGTCCTCTCCTGTGGGAGCAAACTATGTATTGATAGATTGGCAGGAAATTAAATAGCGCTTTACGCTATTTAATTTATTTAAAAGATTGCAAGATTAAAAGATTTAAAGATTAGAAAAAAACAAAATTAAGTTGTTGCCGAAAATAAAAGATAATGTTATAATAAAAAGGTCAAAAAAGACAAGTTTTTTGTTATAAACAACTATTTCTCTATGGGAAAAATAAGAAAATTAGTTATCCCGGTAGCTGGACTTGGTACTAGATTTTTACCGGCCACCAAAGCTCAACCAAAAGAGATGTTACCGATAGTGGATAAACCGACTATCCAATATGTTGTAGAAAATGCCGTAGCCGCTGGTATTACGGATATTATTTTGGTTACCGGACCTAGTAAACGTGCGGTAGAGGACCACTTTTCTCCAAATTACGAACTTATCAATTGGCTCAAAAAACAAAAAAAAGATGAGATTGCTCGTGAAGTCAAAAAAATATCTGAATTGGCTAATTTTATATTTGTTCGTCAAAAAGGACCTTACGGCAATG
>CAYRYH010000043.1:0-7329 GCA_964428525.1 uncultured Gammaproteobacteria bacterium
ATTGTACCACACTTTCCCCTATACAAAAAGCGTAAAACCTGATAAAATGTTGATAATAGATTAATAGCTTTTATGCAAAGAAAAGACTTAATAAAAGACGTTAAAATAGTAGAGCCTCCCATCCACGAACTAAATAAGAAGTCTTCAGGATTGAAAAAATCTTGTTTTTTTAGTTGTAGTTTTATAATTTTTCTTATTATCGGACTACTTCTTGGGTTAAAAATTTATATTGGAGCTGGACCAAAAACCGTCACCATAGTTCCATTCAACTACCCTCTTGAGCAAATTCCACTTTATAATCAAGAAAAAATTACAAAAATGACTTTCATATCTGGTACTTATAAAAGTCGCCGAGTTGAATTAGCTGCAATTTTCCCTAAAATAATAATGTTACCATTCTTAATAAATAACGGAGATGACAGTAGTGCTAAAGAAAAACATACTTTTAAAAACTTTTTTCAAACAATGGTAATGCCCATCACTGACAAACGAGATAATTTCAAAATAGAATGGGAAAACATAGACAGGGGCTTTGCTTCATTTATTGATTATTATCAAAAAGATTTAGAGAAATCCAATTTCAAAATTGATGCTTATGCCGAAGGGCAAGATTTCAAAAAAATAGATTTTTACCGTGATGATGGATTTTCCGGCACTATTTATGCAGAAAATAAAAATGGGCAAAAAAACAAAACCAACTACGCCTTTCTTGTTTTGAATATGCCACAACTTGAAAATAAATAAGATGTTTAATAAAAAGATTTTTAACCTAAACACAGAGTTTAAAACCGTAGCCGGTTCGGCTTTGGTGATTTCTGGCGCAACCTTACTTTCTCGCATCATCGGGTTGCTACGCGATAGAGTTTTGGCCAATGTTTTTGGTGCCGGGCAAATTTTGGACGCCTATTATGCTTCTTTCAAGATTCCTGATCTTATTTATAACCTGTTGATAGTCGGCGCGTTATCTGCTGGTTTCATCCCTGTTTTTACCAAATTATTTAATAGCTCTGAAGAAAACAAACAAGCTTCTTGGGATTTAACTAACAATGTTATTAATATCATAACTATTTTTATGATATTAACGGGTATCATAGGTATTGCCTTTGCTTCTTTTTTAACCCCGTTGATAGCCCCAGGTTTTTCAGCTGAAAAACAACTTATCACAACCTCTTTGATGAGAATAATGTTTTTATCCCCTTTTTTATTTGGTTTATCCATGGTTTTTGGCGGGGTATTACAATCTTTACGAAGATTTTTTATTTTTTCCATCGCTCCTTTGTTTTATAATTTAGGCATTATATTTGGAGCTGTTTATTTGACTAAAATATTTGGCATTACCGGATTAGCTTGGGGTGTGGTTTTGGGCGCTTTTTTGCACATGATTATTCAGTATTATGGTGCTAGAAAAGCTGGTTTTCGGTTCAAAAAAATACTAAACTTCAAAGATAGGGAAACTTTGCTTATTGGTAAGCTCATGCTACCACGCACCGCTGGTCTAGCAATTACACAAATAGATTTGTTGGTGATAACTTTTTTGGCTTCTTTTTTATCAAGCGGTAGTTTGGCTATTTATACTTTGGCTGCAAACCTAGCAGCCGTGCCAATAGGCCTGATTGGCATACCTTTTGCTTTAGCTGTTTTTCCAATACTTTCCAAATTAGCTGCAGAAAATAATTTAGAAACTTTTACCAATCAATACTTGAGAACTGGACGACAAATTATTTTTTTGATAACTCCTTTATTAATAATTTTTTTAACCTTAAACGTACAAATAGTGCGTTTAATCTTAGGGAGCGGTTCTTTTGATTGGTTTTCAACTTTGACAACCGCAAAAAGTTTAGCTTATTTTTCTTTGGGAATTTTGGCACAAAGTCTTATTCCCCTTTTGGCTAGGGCTTTTTATTCTTTATCAAATACCAAAACACCTTTTATCATTGGTGTAGTAAGTGAAATAATCACCATAACCTTGGCTATTATACTCATGCAGAAATTTGGTATTTATGGATTGGTCTTGGCCACCTCGTTTGGCGCCACTTTAAACATGATTTTACTTTTTATTTTTTTACGCCAAAGTTTACAAAAATTTTCTTTATCAAATTTAATGATTTTTTTAATAAAAATCTTTGGCGCAGGAGTAACTACTTATTTGGTAATTTTTCATTTTGTAAACATTTTTGAAAACTTATTTAACCAAACTAGATTTTATGGTGTTTTTGCCGTGACTATTTTTTCTTCTTTCTTGGGCTTGCTTTTTTACTTAACAATATGTTATCTTTTAAGACTCCAAGAGGTTGAATATATTTTTACAATTTTGAAAAAACAATGGTTAAAAATTAAAAATGTACCAGTTGGAGAAATCATAAATCCCAAAGAATAGCTATGGAACAAAATATTCGCAACTTCTGTATTATCGCTCATATTGATCACGGCAAAAGCACGCTGGCAGATCGTTTTTTGGAATTTACCAGTACTGTCCAAAAAAGAGAAATGAAAGCTCAATTACTTGATTCTATGGATTTGGAGCGTGAACGCGGTATCACCATCAAACTCACTCCGGTGCGCATGAAATATCACTATCAAAACAAGGATTATATTTTAAATTTGATAGATACTCCAGGACACGTAGATTTTACTTATGAAGTTTCTCGCTCTCTGGCTGCTGTTGAAGGTGCTATTCTTTTGGTAGATGCTACCCAAGGAGTTCAAGCACAAACTATTGGTAATCTTTATTTAGCGCTCGAGCAAAATCTCACTATCATACCGGTAATCAATAAAATAGATATGCCGATAGCTAATGTAGAAAAAACTAAAGCAGAAATTATACATTTGATAGGATGCAAAGAAAGTGACATTATTTTGGCTTCTGGCAAAACTGGTGTGGGTGTTGAAGAAATATTGCAAAAAATTATTCAAGAAATAAAACCTCCGGAAAATACAAATGAACTACCTCCTCGAGCTATGATTTTTGATTCTACTTACAACGAATATAAAGGTGTTGTGGCATCAGTTCGTGTAGTTGATGGGGAGATAAAGAAAGGTGATAAAATTTATTTAATGGGCACCCAAACTCCGGCTGATACGCTTGATGTTGGTTATTATGTTCCTAAATTTGTAAGTAATGAAAAAATAGGCAATGGCGAAATAGGTTATATTGTGACTGGCTTAAAAGAAGTTCGCGACTGCAGGGTTGGAGACACTATTACTTTGCGTGAATCAGTGGAAAAAAATAAAAGCTTATCACCTCTTCCAGGCTACAAAGAAGTTAAGCCTATGGTTTTTGCTGGAATTTTTCCAAAAGAAGGTGATGAATATCAAGGACTTCGCGATGCTATAGAAAAATTAAAATTGAGTGATTCAGCTTTATTTTTTGAACCGGAACATTCTCAGGCTCTAGGGTTTGGTTTTCGTTGCGGTTTCTTGGGGATGTTGCATTTAGATATTTTTCAAGAAAGACTGAAACGCGAATACGAAATAGAAATCATAATTACTGTCCCAAGCGTAGCCTATAAAATTACCAAAAACAACGGAACAGAGTTGACTATTCACAGTCCACAAGAAATGCCCGACCCAAGTCATCTAAAATCAGTTTTTGAACCTTGGATGAAATTAGACATTATCACGCCAAAAGACTATGTGGGAAATGTTATGGGGCTAATATCAGAGCGCAAAGGAAGGTATATCAACACTCAATATCTAAGCACTGGTTCAGACCAAAGAGCTATGCTTCATTATGAAATACCTCTAGCCTCTCTTATTACGGATTTTTACGATAAGCTCAAAACTGTAACTTCGGGCTATGCTTCGATGAATTATGAATTTACAGATTATGAAGAAACAAATATATTAAAACTAGATATTTTGATAGCTGAGGATCAGGTAGAATCTTTGGCTACGTTAGTTTGGAAAGAAGATGCCTACAAAGTTGGTAAGAAAATTGTAGAATCTCTCAAAGAATCTCTTCCACGACAACATTTTGAAGTAAAAATACAAGCTGCGGTTGGAGGAAAAGTTATCGCTTCGGAAAGACTATCTGCTTTACGCAAAGATGTTATCGAAACTATGAGTGGTGGTGATTATACTCGCAAATTAAAACTTTTGCAGAAACAAAAGAAAGGCAAAAAACGTATGATTGCGCACGGGAAGGTAGATATTCCGACGGAAACTTATTTAGAGGTTCTTAAACGTTAATTAAAATTTATTTACAGCTAACAAAGTTAAAGTCAAAAATCAAAATGCAAAAGTCAAAATTTCAATTAAAAATTCAAAATTGCCTATTCCTTTTTACTGGCTAACTTTTTAATTTTAACTTGCAATTTTAACTTTTAAATTTTAACTTTTAAATTTTTGTTGTATGAAACGCAAAACTATCAAATCCATTTGGATTATAATTTCTCTTTTAGGTATCATGGCCATGGTGCTTTTTACCCTACTTCCAGCATTTGTCTAAAAATATTATGAAAAAATGGATTACTTTACCGTCTCCGCCGGATGATTTTGTTTCTTCTCATCCCGAATTACCAGGAATCATCAGTACATTACTCTGGAACAGAAATTTACGCAGTCAAAAACAAATTGACGAATTTTTGAACCCCGATTATGGTGAAGACATCCATGATCCTTTTTTGTTTTCGCAAATGGAGAAAGCGGTAAAAATAATTTTGGAAAACATTGCTTCTGACAAAAACATTGTTGTGCACGGTGATTATGATGCTGATGGAGTTTGTGCATCCACGATTCTTATTAATACTCTCAAAAAACTTGGCGGTAAAAATATAACTGTTTTTATTCCTCATCGTGAAATTGACGGTTATGGACTCAACGAAAATACAGTTGAATATTTCAAAGAACAAAAAATCGATTTGATAATTACTTGTGATTGCGGAGTTAGTAATTTCAAAGAAATAGAACTGGTCAAAAAAAATAACATGCAAGTAATAATCACGGATCATCATGTTGTCCCAGAAAATATTCCTCCGGCTGATGCTATTATCCATCATCTGATGCCAAATGAATCATACCCTGACAAAGGTCTTTGTGGTGCGGCTGTGGCTTTTAAATTAGCACAAGGATTACTCAAAGAGCACAAAAAAACCAATGAATTTTTACCCGACGGACAAACTCACGAGGCATATGAAAAATGGATGTTGGATTTAGTGGCTATAGCAAGTATTGGTGATATGGTTCCACTACTTGGTGAAAGTCGCACTCTTACTCGTTACGGTCTGACGGTTTTGAACAAAACAAAAAATTTCGGTTTGAAAAAACTTTTTAAATACGCCGGACTTTTGGATGATAACAATAAACTCAAAAATGTAGCCGGATTAAGTTCAGAAAATATTTCTTATCAGATAGTCCCCCGCCTCAATGCTGCCGGACGTATGGATCACGCCAATAGTGCATTTGCGTTATTATCCGCTTTGAATGAAGAAGATGCCGATACTTTGGCCGCTCAACTCAATAAAAATAATATTGATCGCCAAAAACTCACGGAAAAAATAGTCAA
The DNA here is from genome assembly GCA_964428525.1 of uncultured Gammaproteobacteria bacterium. Classification (GTDB taxonomy): domain Bacteria; phylum Patescibacteriota; class Patescibacteriia; order Magasanikbacterales; family GWA2-37-8; genus JAKLGL01. The sequence continues at coordinate 5,504 of CAYRYH010000043.1, forward strand.
CGAAGCTCTCAAACAAGTAAAGGAAGAAAAACAAGATGATAAACATATGTTAATCATCGCCAAAGAAAATTGGCCGACTGGAATTTTGGGATTAGTTTCTGGCAAAGTGCGTGAACAATTTTATAAACCGACTTTGGTAATGGGTATCACAGATGAAGAAATTGTCGGTTCCGGACGTAGTATTCCAGAATTTAATCTGATAGAGGCACTGAAAGATAACGCTGATTTGTTTGAAAAATTTGGCGGACATCCACAAGCTTGTGGTTTTACTTTGAAAGATAAAAATGCTTTGACTGAATTTAAAGAAAGATTTTTTAAATACGCGGAAGCTAGATTAAAAAATGTAGAACTCGTTCCACAAATCACTATTGATGCAGAAATTGATTTGGACGAAGTAAATTGGAACCTCTATGATTTATTGCAAAAATTTGAACCCTTTGGTGTAGGCAACGAAGAACCAAAATATCTAGCGCGCAATCTAACTGTTTCATCCATCGTGCCGGTTGGCAATGATGGTAAACATCTTCGCCTGATGGTCAAACACAATTCTCATTTGATCAAAAAAACTATCGGCTTTGGACTTGGTGATATCAACAAACACCCGCTCAACTGGAAAGAAGTTTTGAAACCGGGAGATAAAATTGACCTGGTATTTCGTATTGGGGTGAACCAGTGGAATGGAAACAGAGAGCTACAATTAACCATTGAGGATATTAAAAAAAGTGAGATTTAAGATTTTAGAATAAAAAAATATTGAATATTGGATATTGAATATTAAATTTACTTCAATTGTCGTCTTAAATGCAGTGAAAAATCTGCAAGAAAGATTATTATTTATTACAGATTCTTCGTCTGCGACTCAGAATGACAAAAAACAAAACAACCCGTCCGAAAGGACAAGTTTTTGTTTTTGGATAAAAAAAAAGAGGTCAGCTATTAAAAAACTAACCTCTAAAAACAAGAGAAAAAATATATAACAACCTTACTTAAAACAGATTGGGTTGTTTGCATTACGAATCTCAAAGTAACAGTATCCTTTTATTTCTAAGAAGATAGGTGTTCTAAGTTCGTTAAAAAATCTTTCTTTGTTTCCTTTTGCATCATATAAATCAACGCTTCCTCCAGCTTCCACAAATATTTTTTGCAGAAAAACACATTCTGGAGAATTACCTTCTACAGGAATAGTTATTAAAGCAGAAAGAGCAGAAAGATTAGAACAATCTGTGATAGCAAAAGAAATTAAACCCTCTTCATCCAAATTTTTTTCTTCCAAACCCTCTTCTTCATCCATCTCTTTTACCAATTCGTGATAATCATCATTGAAATAAAAATTATCATCATTAACCTCATCCAACACTTCATTTGATGAAAAGCATCTAACACTTTCAACTGTTACCACCGCAACCACCAAAAAACTCATAAGACAAATAATAGCTTTTTTCATGACTCTCTCCTAAAATAATAGATAATAAAAAAATATTCTTTTCTCTGTTTAAATTTTAAAGAACCGATTATATAAAAACTCCCCAGATTTGGAGAGATTAAGCAAGATATTTCTTCTATTTTTATCTTCACCCCTCTCTCCAAAGGCAAAGCTTTTAAAGTTACTTTAATATTGTAACGGTATATTATAGCACATTTTACCACTTTTGTCAAGGGGTAAACTTGGCTAACATTAGCCAAACTGCAAATCAAAAAACCGCCCAAAAGGCGGTTTTTACTTATTTGTTTACTAGCTTACCTGCTTACAAGCTTACTTGCTCTTTTTGAGTTCTTTCTCCAATTTTCCCCATCTTTTCTTCAGTTCTTTAATCAACATCATTTTC
>CAYRYH010000044.1:0-6955 GCA_964428525.1 uncultured Gammaproteobacteria bacterium
TTTTTTTATTTCTTTACTTTTTACCCCAAAATTGATAAAATAGGCATAAGTCCAAAGTCCATAATGTCCATAAAGTCCGTCAAGTCGCGACTTTATAGATGTTAAAGACTTTATTTACCCCTGTTAAATAATTTCGCTTATTGCGAAATTCCGGCTTTGCCGGATTTAACGGGGTGAACTTTCAACTTATATTATATGAACGATTTAATCAAAAAAACAATTGAATTTGTTAAAATCAAACTCAAAGATGAACACACTGGACATGATTGGTATCATACAGAAAGAGTTTGGAAAATGGCAAAAAAATTACAGGAGGAAGAAGGCGGTGACAAGCAAATTATAGAACTATCAGCTTTGTTGCACGACCTGGGTGATTATAAAAAATATGAATTTAATCAGATTAAAGGAAACTTCGTTCTCTTGGGAATGATGGATATTTTGGGTGTTGAAGATGAGGATAAAGAAAAAATCTCTCAAATAATCGAAGAAGCACAATTTGTAGGAGATGATACAAAACCTCCTGGCTCAGTTGAAGCAAAAATAATTCAAGACGCAGATTTTCTCGATGCATTGGGGGCTATCGGCATAGCTAGGACTTTTGCTACTGGTGGTAAAATCGGTCGTTTATTACATGATCCTCATCGTAAACCAAGAGGAAAATTGAATAAACAAGATTATCAAACCAAGAAAAATGCCGGAACAAGCCTAAATTATTTTTATGAAAAAGTTTTGAAGTTGCCAAAAATGATGAACACCAAAACCGGAAAAGAATTGGCGCAAAAACGCGCGGAATGCGTAAAAGATTTTTTGGATAAGTTTTCTAAAGAGTGGGAAGGAAAACAATAAAAAAATTTTTAATTTTTAATTTTGCAATTTTTAATGAATGTAAAATGTTTAATGTTGCAATTTTGAAAATTATAGCATTGAAAATTAATTGAAAATTTTAAATTAAAAATTGAAAATTGCATTGTATGTATCTTTATCAAAAATTTGGTTTTGTTAATACGAAAGAATTGTTTAAAAAAGCGATGAAAGGTAAATACGCCATCCCAGCGTATAATTTTAATAATATGGAACAGCTTCAAGCTATCGTTGAGGCTTGTTTGTTGACTCAATCGCCGGTGATTTTGCAAATTAGTAAAGGTGCTCGTGAATATGCAGACGCTACCATGCTCCAACATATGTCCTTTGGTGCGATGGAAATGATGAAGCAAATTGCTAAAGAAAAAAAATTAAAACCGATTCCAGTTGTGTTGCATTTGGACCATGGCGCTGATTTTGAAATTTGTAAAAGTGCGATTGAAAGTGGTTTTTCCTCGGTGATGATTGATGGTTCTTATTTACCATACAAAGAAAATATTAAATTAACAAAAAAAGTTGTTGAATTTGCCCATAAACGTGGAGTAAGTGTAGAGGGAGAGCTCGGAGTACTATCTGGAGTAGAGGATGATGTAAAAGCCGAGGTTGCTCATTATACCGACCCAGAGCAAGCGGTGGAATTTGTCAAAAAAACAGGCGTTGATTCATTGGCTATTTCTATCGGCACTTCTCATGGCGCTTATAAATTCAAACCCGGAACAAATCCGAAAATTCGTTTGGATATTTTGAAACAGATTGAAAAAGAAATTCCTGGATTTCCGATAGTGTTACATGGCGCTAGTTCAGTCCCACAAGAATATGTCAAAATTGCTAATAAAAATGGAGCAAAATTAGGTAAAGCTATTGGGATAGATGAAAAACAATTACGTCTCGCCTCCAAATCCGCGGTGTGTAAAATAAATGTAGATACTGACGGGCGATTAGTCATGACCGCTATGGTTCGTCTTGTTTTAAATAATAAAAAAGAAGAAATTGATCCGCGTAAATATCTAGGGGTTGCCAGGGAGGAATTGAAAAAAATGTATATGCGTAAAAATAAAGAAGTTTTTGGCAGTAACGGTAAAGTGTAAATTATGTTTGATTATATTTTTGTCGATTTGGACGATACAATTTTTGATACTACCCAGTTTAAAGCCGATATGTTTGAAATTTTGTCGGTTTTTGGTGTTAAAGCGGATGAATTTCAAAAAGCTTATTTGAAAGCCGGGGATTTACCAAAGCCGGGGTATTATAATTATACTTTTGAAAAACAATTGGAAGCTTTGCGAGAAATGGGGTATATTTTGGAAGACAAAATTATCATTTCTTTGAATGATTTGTTTAATAATGATTACAAAAAAGATGGTGCAGAAGATTTTTTGAAGAGTTTGCAATGTGTGGGTAAAAAAATAATTTTATTGACTGCAGGTAACCATTTTTTTCAAGATAAGAAAATTAAAAATTTAGATTTAACTAAATATTTTGACCGAGTGGAAATTATTGATGGTGGAAAAGATTTGATTTTAGAAAAAATTGAATTAAATAAAAATAAAGTTTTATTTATCAATGATAATCTGAGAGAAAATAAAATGATAAAAGAAAAATTCCCGCAAACGGAAGTATTGAGCATGGTGAATGAAACTTATTGGACGGCGGAGGAGTATGAAAAAGCGGGACTGACCTATTTCCAAAACTTAGCGGAAATAAAAAGTTACTTGGAAAAATCAAACATAATAAAATGTAGCATGTAGTATGTATTAAGTATTATGTATGACGAAATTAGGTTGTGGCGTTAATACATGATACATAATACTTGCTACATAATACAAAATATATTTATGGATTTATCAAATTTCGGTGTCGTTATCCTTTCCGCCGGCAAGGGCACTCGCCTTGGCTGTACGGACAAACCCAAAGTCATGCTTGAAATCGGCGGAAAACCAATAGTTTCTTATTTGGTTGAAACTTTGAAAAGCATGGGGTTGGAACGCGAACAGATTTGTTTGGTAGTTGGTTTTTGTAAAGAAAAAGTGATTGAATATTTTGACGGACAAGTTATTTATGCAGAGCAAAAAGAATTACTCGGTACTGCTCATGCAGCTTACACCGGGATGATTTCTTTACCACCAAATATTAAACAAGTTTTGGTAATGAACGGAGATGATGGTGCTTTTTATACAAAAGAAACATTGGAAAAATTTATGCAAGGTCACGCGGAAAGTGGGGCGGTATTGTCTATCTTGACCGTTGAACTGCAAGACCCGACAATGTATGGTAGGATTGTGCGAGAAGAAAACGGCGTAGCGCATATTGTAGAAAAAGAATATTTGACCGAAGAACAGAAAAAAATAAATATTACCAGCACCGGCACTTTTTGTTTTGACAGAGATTGGTTTGAAAGCATTTTCCCAACCATGCCTAGAATGCAAAAATTAAATGAATTTGGTTTGCCGACAACATTATCCGTGGCTAATGAACAAGGAAAAAAAATACAGGTGATTAAGTTACAAAATAATAGTGAGTGGTTTGGGATAAATACGATGGAAGAGTTGGTCAAAGCTGATGAATTAAAATCTATTTAAAAAAATTTAAGAAATTAAAGAGATTTAAGAGATTATAGTTTGTGTTAAATAATCTTTTAAATCTTTTAAATCTTTTTAATCTTTAAATTTCATTCTATGTGCGGAATCATGGCTTACATCGGTAAAAAAGATGCAACCCCGGTTTTACTTTCGGGTTTGCGTCGCTTGGAATATCGCGGTTATGACAGCGCGGGTTTAGCGATTTTGCAAAATGATAAATTGGTGCGTTTTCGCGCTGTAGGTAAAGTAGATAATTTGACGGAAAAAGTTAAAAATGAAAATTTAAACGGCAATATTGGAATTGCTCATACGCGTTGGGCAACTCATGGTGGAGTTACTGAAAACAATACCCATCCGCATAGTGGATGTGACGATAGTTTGATGATCGTGCACAATGGGATTATTGAAAATTATCGTGAAATAAAAAAAGAGCTTGCAGATCATAAAATTATTTCTGAAACAGATACAGAAATTTTGGCACATTTGATAGAAAAAAATTATGAGGGCGATCTCAAAGAAGCGGTGGTAAAATCTTTGTTGCAAGTGCGAGGAACTTATGGATTAGTGGCAATACACAAAAACGAACCGCAAAAATTGATAGCCGCGAGAATGGGTAGTCCGCTTGTGATTGGAGTAGGTGAAGGAGAATATTTTTTGGCTTCTGATGCTTCGCCGATTTTGCCTTATACTAAACAGGTGGTTTTTCTCAACGACGGTGAAGTAGCGGAAATCACGGAAAATTCTTTACAAATTTATAATCTCAAAGATCAAAAAGTGGAGAAAAAAATAGAGGAGTTGACCTGGAATGAAGAGCAAGCACAAAAACAAGGATTTCCGCATTTCATGTTGAAAGAAATTTTTGATCAGCCAACTGTGTTTGAAGATGCTATCGCCGGGCGTATCCATTTTGAAGAAGGTTCAGCTGTACTTGGTGGGCTCAATATGACTCCGGAGCAAATGAAAAGTATAAATAGAATTATTCTGATAGCTTGCGGAACAGCCTCATACGCCGGAATGGTCGGTAAGTTTGCTTTTGAAAGATTGGCCGGGATTCCAACTGATGTAGAAATAGCTTCAGAGTTTCGCTACAAAGATCCGATAGTGGACGAGCACACTCTTGTTTTTGGAATTTCGCAATCTGGGGAAACCGCTGATACATTAGCTGCACTCCGTGAAGCTAAACGCAAAGGTGCGTATATCCGTGGGATTATCAATGTAGTGGGTTCTACGATAGCGCGCGAGACAGATGGAGGAACTTACATCCACGCCGGACCAGAGCTCGCTGTAGCCTCTACCAAAGCCTATACCAATATGGCGACAATTTTATTACTTTATGCTATTCAATTTGGTCGCAATAATAAAATGACCCTAGCTACTGGTCAACGTTTGATAACAGCACTCAAAGAAATCCCGGAAAAAATGGATGCGATTTTAGCGCAAAGCGAAAAGATAAAAGAGATAGCACTCAAATACAAAGATTACAGAGATTTTTATTTTTTGGGTCGTGGTATAAATTATCCGGTGGCCTTGGAAGGGTCTCTCAAACTCAAAGAAATTTCCTATATTCACAGTGAAGCTTATCCTGGTGGAGAGATGAAGCACGGACCGATTTCACTTTTGGATGAAAATTTTCCGGTTTTTGCCATAGCTACTCAAAATCAACTTTACGAAAAAATGTTAAGCAATATTGCTGAAGCCAAAGCGCGTAAAGCCCAAGTTATTGTTTTGGCTACAGAAGGTGATGATGATATCAAAAATCAAGTTGAAGACGTAATTTATGTTCCACCCACAATGGAGCTTTTGGAGCCTTTGCTCAACACTTTACCTCTTCAATTATTCGCTTATCATATTACTGTGGCACTTGGAAAAGATGTAGATAGACCGAGAAATTTAGCCAAGAGTGTGACGGTAGAATAGTATTTCGTACATAGTATTAAGTATAAAGTATTTTAATATTAATAAATAAAAGGTATGAGTAAAGAATTTAAAATAATAATTGTTAGTATTTTAGTAGTTACTTTTATAGGTTTTCTATTTTTTCCTCTAATTAAAATGGAGATGAGAAATAAAGGAAGTATAAAAAATTTTTTTGGTAGTATTTTAGAAATACCGCTTGTTTTTTTTGAAAAAAATAATTTAGAATTAAATAGTATTTTTTGTAAAATCAGAGGTGGAAAAATAGTTACTAATTGTGGAATCACTTGCAGAAAAAATTGCGTTTTACCTGCGGAAGATAATAACAAGACATGTGCGTCCAAAGAAGATTGTTCCGGTCTTTGTGTTGCAAAACTTCCTGTTCCAACATTGGAAATAGATTCTAAAACAGGTAAGCGTACTCTATCCAAAACAGAGCCAGTTGCTTTAAGGGATTGCCGTTTGAGTAAAACTACCGATGACCGGTTGGGCGTCGATCCTTATATTGCAATTTATGAGTGTCCTTCCTCGGTAATTATTCCCACTGTCTGCCAAACGGATAAATTGGGAGACGGGGAAATTATATGGCTTTTCGACCAGGGAAAAGTACAACTTTATCAAAAGCCTTTTGGCATGTAATTTATATTTATGAAAAAAATATTTTTTGGTGTTTTTTTATTAAGTTGCGCATTAGTATTTTCTGGCTGTGAGCAACCGCGTCAAACGGGTGATGTAATTGGTGGTATGCAATATGTTGAGCGTGATGCCGACGGAAATGTAGTAAGCGTTAATATGCAAAAGAACACAGAAACGACTGCAAATGAAATCAAGAATGTGAATAGTCCCGCAACAACTGCGGTGGAAACCAAAAAAGAAGGACAGGGAATGACAAAAGTTTTGATTATTAATAAAGAAACAAAGAAACCGGTACCCGGAATCGGAATTTCCATTCCGTATTCTTCCCAAATGTTTTACGCGAATAATTTGGGACAGGCTTATGTACCATTTAGTTATAAAGAATTTTCTGTTCCTAAAATTAACAACTATTATTTTACCGGCACCATTCAAAATAGAGAGGACGGCAAAGATTTGATAATTGAGCTGCAACCAGAAGAAGCTCCTGGCGGTGCTGAAGTGATGTATATGAGCGGTTTTGGTAAACCAAGCGATGATAAATCCACATATATTTACGGCACAGTTAAAAAAAGCGACGGTAGTCCTGTCATCAATGAAAGTATTTCTGTTTTACAATCAAATTTAAATACCAAAACTAACAAAGACGGAAATTTTAAACTTAATGTAGTTGGTGAAAGTAATAGTTATCGTTTGTATTTACCGAATTTTAAAAATAATGTTTATTATCAAGTAGACATTTTTAAAGGGTATGCATTAAATATTAATATTAAGTTGTAATTTATGAAAATAAGCAAAACCTTTATAATGATCATAAGTATAATAATTTTGGTTTTTGGTCTTTTTATTGGTTCGTTATCTGGGAACAATTTTGTTAGAAGAGCGCTGCAGATTCCAGCAACTATTATTATGACTCCGGGATATATTGTTAAAAATGTTATATGTAAAAATATTGGCGGAGAAATAAC
>CAYRYH010000045.1:0-6955 GCA_964428525.1 uncultured Gammaproteobacteria bacterium
GTTGTAGAATCACTTACTCTTTTTGTAAGAGTAGTTACTTCAGAAGTGATTTCAGCGCCCATTGTCAAACCTGCAATAGCAGATGTTGGCAAAGTGCGAACGAAAGCAGCTTTGAAGCGGTTAGCTGTCATACCATTGGCAGATACTTCGCGTAATACTTTTCCAGCATCAACGAAATAAGTTTTGCCATCTACTTTAGCGAGCATACCAGGATAAACGGTAGCTTCGGTAATTGTAGAAGCGCTTTTGGTATAAAGTGGCCATTCAGACAAACCAATAGTTTTCCAAGTGAAATTGGTGCCATAAATAGCAGCAGCAGCAGCTTCGGTAATAGGATACAAAGTATTATCCAAACCAACTACATACAAAGTGTCAGAGCTAAGGTATTTCACTAAGTGAGAACCAGCGCGATAAAACACGTGGTATGGAGCTGCAGCAGGTTGAGCCAAGCTGTCAAAACAAGCTTGGGTGATGGACTTATAGTATGCACCATAAGCTTCATCAGCGTTCCAGGATTTGAATACATCACCATCGGAAAAATAGCGATAATTCAAATTGTTATCCAAGACATAGATAGCAGGTTTGCCAGTTACTTTGATCATGTCGCCAGCAACTAATGTTGGGCAACTTGCATCTGCAGCGCTAACTACAGAAGGTACCAAAGTGGCAACGCCTAATGACCACACGATGGTTGTCATTACTACGCCCATGGTAAAAATTTTCTTCAAGTTCATAATTTAATTAATAATTTATAGTTTCCGATTTTCTGCGCGCCCGACAAGCAGGGTCAGAAAAATTCGGAACTTTTTGTTTGACGACCTAAGACATATGCCCTTAGCCCGCCAAACGCACAATACTGTGCGAGTCCGTATGGACTCTCGACCTTGAAAGCAACAGTGGATTGACTTATTAGCCCCCTCCCGTTTATAGACAAAGATTATCTACATACGGGAAGTATTAATAAGTCAAGAAAATATTTTTTAAAAAACGTTTAAATCCCAATGCCCAAATCCCAATTCCCAATCAATGCCCAATTTTTTAATGACCAAAATATTTTCCTCCTTAATTGGTCATTGGGGTTTGGTTATTTCTTTAATGTGCTTGTTTCTGTAATAGTAGACGTTATACCAGGGGTAGTTGTTACTATGATGGTAGTGCTGACCGATGTGCTCGTCACTATCACTTTTACATCCGCTGTTGAAGTAATACTGACTCCAGAATCTGTTTTTTCTTTGACAATACTTACTACCGGCGGAAGTGCTAATTGAACACTGCCAACTGCTGTATCAATAATTTTTTCTACAGTTTTATTTACTTCATTTACTTCTTTTATCATATTGAGAACTCCGGCCAAATCATCACTGTCCAACATATTTTGCAATTCATCAGTTTTTTTATCTGAATCTTTGATAGCTTCTTGAGTTTGCAGTGCTGCTTGCTTGGTAGTGCTGGCGATATTTTCTATTTGCTTGGCGATATCTGTAGAACTGCTAGCAGAAAAAGCTGTGCCTGTAGCGCTGTCCAAAACTTTGATTTCTGTTTTGACAGCTTCTACGATATTATTTACTCCGATTAAATTTTCTGTTTTTTGCAAAGTTTCATTTATCGTATTTTTGACAGTTTGATCAAGCATCTGTTTTACCTCTTCTTTGGTCATAGAAGTATCGCCTTCTAGATGTTTGGCCACCACCACACCAACGGTTTTGATGGCTACATCTTTGGCCATATCTTTGGCTTCTGATATTTCATCAACCACACCTTTATCAATAGTACTGGTGGCTATCATAGATAAATCTTCTTTGAGTTCACTCAAAACAGTTTTGATACTTTCTGTATTTTTTTGCACTTCTTTGAGAGTATTAGCGGCAATATTTACTTGATTTTCACTTTCCAATTTATTTGTCAAACTATTCATTTCATTTTTCAAATCTTGCACTGTTTCTGTAACTCTTTCCGCTTTTTTTGGATCTTGACTTACGGCTACTTTTTTTATTTCATTGGCACGACGTTTGGCAAATTCAGAATGAAGTTTTGTTTCAGTGGATTTATTACCCAATACAGAAGCTGTGGTAATCTGAGTTTTTTCCACTACTCTTTTGGCTCCATATAATATATCCCCTGGTAAACTCTCATAAGCAGCGTCCACAGTGGCTATCCAACCAGAAGTTCCGACAAGTGCTACTATCAATAATATAGATAATGGTCTCATGACATTCAACATCATCTTTTCTCCAAAAAATACAGACATCGCAATCCAAAAATTTTCATAAGGAGAATTTTCTTTTTGCTTGGTATTGTTTTTGATTTGAGATAACAAAACAGCGCGGTTTTGTTTTAACCACGCGTCGCTTGGAGCGACTTCTTGATGTTTGAGGTTTTTGAGTTGTGAGATTAAATCACGAGACATAAATAAATTATGTACGAACTTACGAAATAATACGAAATTACGAACCTGACAAATCGTTTTGTCATTCCTGCGAAAGCAGGAATCCAGCGACTATAATAAAAATTCCTGGATCCCTGCTTTCGCAGGGATGACAGAAAAGTTTATTCTGTTCCTGATAATGTTTTTAATTTTTTCAAAGCACGATGAAGTGTGACTCTAACCGCGACATTTCCTTTGCCTGTAATTTCGGCAATTTCTTCTATTTGCAGTTCATCCACATATCGCAAAGTCAAAACTTCTTGATATTCTAATTTTAATTTTTTTATAACTTTGATCAGATCTTGCGCTTCCAACTTATTATTTAATTTGGTAGCTTCTCGTCCAGCATCTCCCAAATCCACACCTTCAGATAATGAAGAAAGGAGGATATTCTCGTGTCTAACTGCTTTACTGCGATAAAGGTCAATAATGCAATTTCTAGCTATTTTGTAAAGAAGACCACTGAAGCTTTTAACTTCTTTTTCTTCGCTGATATAATTCCAAGCTTTCAGAAATACTTCCGAAGTTATATCTTCCGCTTCTTCGCGACCACTGACTTTAAAATAAACGAAACGATAAATACGTTTGGCGTAAATATCATAAAGAGCAGCAAAGGCTTCTGGGTCTTTGTGAGCTTTGAGTTTGTATAATAGTATATTTTCAGAAATACTGCTCAACATCTTAGTAGACGTTAATAATGAAGAAATGTTACACCCGACTCTCCCTCTCCCTCCTAACCTCCCTCTCTGGCAGAGGGAGGGACTTCCCCCTCCTTTTATTTAAGAGGAGGGGCGGGGTGGAGTCTTGAACAAATTTTGTATTCAATTTTATTTAATTATAGCAAAAAACTATAGCCAGTCAAATCATCCTTACCAGCCTTTCTAATGCTTAAAATAATACCACAAAACCCATTTGTGCGTCAATGAGAAAAGGTGTATAATAACCGAGTCTAAAAGTCAAAGGTCCTTAAAGTCCATCAAGTCGTGACTTTAGAGACTTTACAGACTTTATAGACTTTATAGACTTTATAGACTTTTTTATGAAAATAAATAAATTTTTGAAAAAATACTTTACAAATAAATATCACGGTATTTACAGACACTCCAAAAAACTGTTTGTTTTTGATATAATTTTGCTAATATTAGCAGTTTCTTTGCTTGGGAGTACTGTTTTTTGGTTTTTTTGGCAACCAAGCATCGCTTCTGAAATAGAGATAAGTTTGGCTTATTCTAGCGAAAATATAATCAGCGGTGAAGAAATAGAGCTATTTTTAGATTATAAAAATAATAGTAAGCTAGATTTGAACGAAACAGTCCTATCCCTTCATTTTCCAGACGGATTTTTGCTAAATAAAGAGAAAAACCCTCAAATATCTGGTACAAATTCTTTGGCTTTAGGCCAAATTTGCCCTGGAGGAAACGGAAAATTGACAATTTATGGACAAATTGTCGGAAATGTAACTGAAAATGATAAAATCTTGGCTATTTTGACCTATAAAATAGGAAAAAGTGCAAAAATCGATCAAAAAGAAGAGCTTTTTTTCATAAATTATGCCGGCAGTCAGCTAAAAGCTGAATTAGATATGGAAAAAGATGTTTTTCCAGACAAAGAATTACCTTTTTCTTTGAAATTGGCTAATTTAAGCGAAAATGACATTGAGGGTATTACTGTTAATTTACCTGCTTTTTTCAATATTTCGCAAAAAATACCACAAATTATCTCTGGAAATGAAGAAATTACTATTCAAGGAACAGTAAAAATACCAAAAACTTTGGGTCAATTTCCTTTTTCTTATTCAATAACTAGAGAGTTTAACAGCAAAAGATTCATTCAGCAAACTGAAAACCTACATTTTAACGTTCTTCCGCCAGATATTAGTATAAAATTGACTCCACAAACTATCTACTCTTATCTAGAATCGGGTGATACTCTCAAAATTCAAGTAGATTTTGAGAATTTATCTGGAAATATGCTTGAAAACCAAGTTTTGGTTTTGCAAGACATCAACAATACGCTTGACCTAGAAAATACCGCCAAATTAAACAACATCGAACAAAACGGTCAAGAGTTGATACTTGACAAAAATTTCCGTTCTATTTTCCAAAATGGGTCTTCAGACAGATCTGATAGTTTTGTTCTAGCTTTAAAACTCAAAGAAAATGCCGGTCTCCTATCCCCTGCTCTTTACTTAAAAAGTAATTTTTCCGCCAATATCTCCGATAGTGATTTAAAATTTACCACTTTTGAAGATGAGCTAAAATTGTCTATATCATCTGTTTTACAAACCGAAGCTAAAGCTAGATATTACACAAAAAGCGGTGATCAAATCGGACGTGGCCCTCTGCCACCACAAATCGGTCAAGCTACTAAATATTGGATTTATCTAGACATCCAAAACGGGGCTAATGAATTGATAAATTTTGAAGTAACTGCTATCCCTGGAAAAAATACGGCTTTTACCGGCAAACAAAGCATAGACTATGGTCGTGAAATAACTTTTGGCGATATTGCACTATGGCAAAAAGATATCATCTCCGCATCAACTTCGTTTGGGTTATATTTTGAAGTAGAAAATATTCCAGAAAAAAATGATTTAGGAAAAAATTTAGAATTAATAAAAGAAATAAAAATCACAGCCACTGATAAAATAACTGGAAAAAAATATGAGATTGAGTTGGGTACAATAAATAATGAATTACAAAAAGATGACGAAGGGATTGAATTCGGGAGTGAAGTTGTTGAATAAAAGATATTGGATATTGAATACTGAATATTAACCACCCCTCACCTCCGCCTTCACAAAAACTACAAACAAGCTCTCCTTAAAAAGGAGGGGAAAATATTCAATATCTAATATTCAATAATAAAAACAAAACCCAGAGACTTAACTCTGAGTTTTTTATTTTGTTTTTTAGAAGATTAATCTTTAAAACATTTTGACTACACTATAAATCGCCGTGATACTAAAAACAATAAATACCGGAATGATAAATATCCAATAATTTTTCATACCATATCTATCTGCCGACAAATCCCCTTTTTTCTTGGCTGAGGCGTAAATCAAAACCAACAAAATAGATTCTACACTTACAAATAAACCACCAATAATTTCCAAAACTCCGATAAACGAACGCGCGCCTAGGGAAAAAATAATAATAGGAATAAAAATCACAGCAATATCCGCCAAATGTTTGTTTATTTTATGGTCCCAAATAAGAGTTTGTTTGAGTGCTGTGCCAAAACCCATAAAACAAGTCCCCATGGCAATAGCCGCAAAAATATTCACTACAAGTGCAAAAAACGGTCCAAATTGACGACTCAAACCCACGGTAGCCACTTCAGTGATACTTCCTCCATTCATACCTACCACCGCCAAAACAAACAAAGCATAAATAATCATTGGAATAATAGAACCGATAATAATGGCTTTTTTGAAATGTTTTTGACTCCCCGGCAATAAAGCATGAGCCTCTACCACTGCTGGTGTGGCGTGTAGTGCAAACAAAACCACACCAAAAGGTAAAAAAATATTAGCCGGATTGATATAGGTCAGTGTCTCAAAATTAAATTTTTTAAATAAGAAAAAAGACAATCCAATAATAATAAATATCACTATGGAACTAAGATATTTTTGAACTTTTTTGAGTACACCCAATCCAAACCAAACTATCAAACTACCAAAAAACCAAAATAAAACACTCCAAAAAACTGGTGCACCACCAAACAAAGCTGACAGAACTTCTCCTTCTCCTATAATATACGCTAACAAAGCTCCGTAACCACTAAATATAATAATAAAAGACATCAAAGCTTTGGCCCAACCACCTAGATATTTCCCCGCAAAACCAGGTAATTGTAGTTCTTGATTGGTGCGAATAGCAATTTCGCCAACCATCAAATTCAAAAACATCATTATCACACCTAACACCACAATATAGATCAATCCCGGCAAAAGGCCTGATTGAGCAACAACATAAGGTATGCCCAATACTCCAGCACCTATTATCATACCCGTAATCATAAAAACAGCCTCCCCTACGGTAGCTTCGTATTTATAAACACCTTTGTGCAAAACTATTTTTTGATCGGGATTTTGGTACATAACAATAGTCAAAAGTCTGTAAAGTCTATAAAGTCATAAGGTCGTGACTTGACGGACTTTATGGACTTTTAACTTTATGAACTTAATTTTTTACATTATACCTTATTTTTTGTTTTTTGACAAAATAAAAAAATACTCTCATGAGTATTTTTTCTGTACACGCTGGGGGATTCGGCTTTACCTCTCACTCACTTCCGCTCGTTCGGGTTAGCCACCGCCTCCCGATTGTGCTCGAGCCAAAGGCTCCCCTTCGGGGCTCACCTGCGTCGCACAATATCGGTCCGGCGTTCTCATCCCCACACGACTCAAATTATTGAGTCGTTCAGTTTATACAAAAAAATACTCTCATGAGTATTTTTTCTGTACACGCTGGGGGATTCGAACCCACGACCCCCTCGGTGTAAACGAGGTGCTCTAACCAACTGAGC
>CAYRYH010000046.1:0-6947 GCA_964428525.1 uncultured Gammaproteobacteria bacterium
TCTTTGGTCACCCCGGTTTTTTCATTTCCCAGGACCAAAGCACAAGGAAATTTGGGTTTCCAAGAAAACATATCAACACTGGTTTTTGTTTGTTCCAGCGCTACTATATTATACCCTTTTTCTTTCAATTGTTTAAGTAGTTTTCCGGTTTGTTTACAATATTCCCATTTTACAAAGTTTTCCGCCCCCAAAGATACTTTAAGCAAAGCCGGATGAGGTGGATATGGGGAATAACCGGTGATATAAATCTTATCTATCCCCGCCCCATCAGCGGTTCGCAAAATAGCGCCCACATTATGTGCGCTCCTGATATTTGGCACTACTACAACAAACTTTTCTATATTTTTAGCTATTTTCATCATATTTTTTAAACTTTATATCACGCTCGTCATTCTAATTCGCCTAGGCGGAGAAGAATCCCTTATAGTTAAACTTATTTTCCAAAGTTTTGTTTAAGGGATCCTTCGTTTCACTCAGGATGACGCCTTTACATCACTTTATAGACTTTATGGACATTACAGACTTTATAGACTTATTTATTGCTTTTTTTCATAAAATATACTAAAATTCAGATATGCTTAATAAGATTTTAGCATATTTTGGTTTAAAATTAAACACCTATGAATACCCCGGAGAAACACCACTATCCAGAACAAGGAGATATGCCAACAACAAAAAATATTATTGAAAAAACAAAAAATGAAAAACTTTCAAAAAAAGAGGTTTCTTTGGAGGATAGACAAAAAGCTGAAAATATAATTTCAGACACTCTTGAAATTGAAAATTTAGATAATTTTGATCAGAATTTAGCAGAGACAACAAAAAATTTGCCTAAATATAAAGAATTAAAAGAAAAATTAGTTCATACTGAAAAAACAAATTTTTCTTATGAGCTTTTCAAATTATTAAAAAAAGACGCAGACGACACATCAAAAATTGATAAAAATACTCCTCGCGATGGTGTTCTTATCAAATCCATGAAACAAGGACATCTTGAATGTGCTGGCAGAACTTTGATAGCATCTACTTTATTAAAAGAAAAAGGAGTAGACCACATGGCCGTGAGCGCGCCAGGACATTCTTTTTTATTAATAGAACAAACACCTAGCACATTAGCCTATTGTGATTGTAATAATAATTTATTTTTTACCTTTCCCAAAGAATCTCTTGCTGGTTATAAAGACACCAAAACTACCGCTAATTGTAAATTAAATCCCTATTCTCCGCGTAAAGAGGATATTTTAGATGGAGTAAACACAACTTTTGATAATTTTGTTGTTATGCCAGCTACAGAAGGTATTGGTAGACAATATTTAGATAATGTTACTGCAGCTTTGAATGGAAATGAAGAATTTAATACAAGTAGTGTGGAAAAAGACGACAAGATAGCTCCAGCAGTTCAACAAATTAAAACAGAAAAATATGGGGAAAATAAAGTTTTAGAAGAATTTTATTCAAAAATGGATAACCTCCTCAAAAAAGAAGAGTTATTGGCCGAAGATGATAAAAAAATTATTAGAGATTTGCTTACAAATCACCCTAAAAAAGAAGATTTTGTTGATACTTTTTCTCAAATTTTGGACGGTGCGCCTGGAAATAGAGTTTTATATATTAAAAATGCACCAAAAGAAGAAAAGAAAAAATATGCTGAAAAACTTTGGGAACAATTACAAAAAAGAAATATTGATGAAACAATAACAGGAAGATAATAATATGAAATTAAAATTAGAAACACCTACTATCACGATGAAACAGCAATTTATCGATTATATAAATGAATGGAGGCAACATAATGAGAAAATAGTACCATCTTCATCAGACCCGCAAGAAAATACTTACGAAGCCTGGTTGGAAAAAACTTATACCAAAAGCAAAAAAGAAACCTGTCCGCCTGATTTAGTGCCAGCAAATATGTATTTTTTATTAGATGATGATAAATTAATTGGCATGATTCAAATCAGGCATTCTTTAAACGATTATCTATTTAATTTTGGCGGACACATCGGTTATGGAGTTCGTCCTTCTAAACGCGGAAAAGGATACGCTAAACTGATGCTAAAATTAGCTTTGGATAAATGCAAAAATTTAAAAATAGATAAAGTATTGATAACCTGCGACAAAGATAATCCTGCTTCGGCAAAAACAATTTTAGCTAACGGTGGAATTTTGGAAAATGAAGTTAGCGAAAAAGATAAAATAGTTCAAAGATATTGGATAAATTGTTAAACATAATTAAAATTTTAATAAAAATGTAATCAAAAAATATGGACGAACAACATTTGCAAAAAAAAGAAGAAGTTATTGAAAACAATCCAGAAAAAATCGAGGGGGAAGCGATGCCCCGTACTGAACGAAGTTCTAGTACTGGGGAAAAAACAAAAAAATATTTTTTACACTCCGCTTGGTTACCACTAATTTTTTGGCTTGTTTTTGCTGGTGTTTTTTACTTTTTTGCTTATGATTTGGCAACTATCAAATTTTCCGACATTACCGACAAGCGCGTTATCTCTATTTTTAGCAAATATAGTATTTATGCGGGTTTAATTTTTGGTCTTTTATCCATGCTTGGAGGTTATCTAGTTTATGCGATTTTACGCAAAACTAAGCTAAAAAATAATGTTTTTATTTATCCAATTTTAGTTGGTTTAATGAATTTACCTTGGTATTTATTTGGTCGACAACTAGTTTATTTTGAAAATAGATATACCGATATCGCTCGTGGTTTTATCAATTATGTCGGCTACCCCCTGCTTTCCGCGACCAAATTTATTTTTGCTTTGGCTTTGCTTTGGATATTGGTTTTAATCATAAAAATATTGATTAAAAAAGGTTTAAATAAAAAAGCTACTACTGTGGCAATTATTTTACTGGCCCCTTTATTTCTCAATGGATGTATTAGTAATATAAACGAATGGGCGTGTAGTTTTTTTGATGATCCCGACCATTGTTATCAAAACGCTGGGGTGCAAGGAGGCAACACTGATACTTGTGCTAAAATCAAAGGCGAAGGTTTTGGTGATTCTAACCCACCACGAGATAAATGTTATCTACGAATTGCTGAAAATACTGGGGATTTGAGCGCTTGCGATAAAATTGAAGGTGGGGCTTATTCCTATACCAAAGAAGAGTGTATTTTGGGCGCATCGGTTAAATTCAAAAACCCTGATGGGTGCTTGATGTTGTCCGGGGCTGATAAACAAAGCTGTGTTTCACAAGTTGGGCCTTATTTATTACCTGGTAGTGTTTTGGAAATAGACGATCAAATAAATATTCTCAAAGAAGAATTAAAAAATAATCCTGATGCGGAATTACAAAAACAACTTGATGGTTTGGAAAAAAAGAGAAATGATTATCTGGGTGTAATGGATGATAAAAACAAAAATGATTATGAATCACTTTCTGATCCAATGAACAAAAAAGTAGCCATGGATTATTACAGCGGAAAAATCGATCAAAAAACAAAAGATTCTTTGACTGCTCTTAATGACAGTCTCCGCGGAAAAGGAGAAAAGCTCAGCGAGCAAGAATACAAATCACTCAGTGAAATGCTCGCTTATAAAAATGATCCAAAAAATGATATTGAAAATATGGATCCATCAGAAATAGTAAAATTGCGCTGGAATGAAAAATTTGGCAATGCTGTCGATAGTTTGAAATTTTGGAACAGTAATCCAACCGAGGTAGAAAAAAAATATGATGAACAACTGCTTTTTTATCAAAGAATGTTAGAGCGACAAGCGGCAATAGAAAAAGGATTGAGTCAAAAACAACAAGATTTTGGGCGTGAAGCCGACAGAGTTACTGGCTATATCAAAGATCAAGTTTATGAAAAAATAATGGATGAAGCCAAAAAACAAGCTTTTGGTGAGCTCCTGGATTTAGTAGATTCTCCTGCTTCTGCGCCGGTCACTGCTATTTTGGGCGAAGCTATTGATACAGTGAAAAAAGAAGCTCAATCAGCTGAATTTCGTGGATTGGTGCGCGCTTATAACAAAGGCATGGAAGAAGAGCTTGCTAAAGCTGGTGGAAATGTAGATAAGGCTCATGCCGCTGTAACTGCTAATTTGCAAAAAGACCCTTATATGTATGAAGACAAAAATACTTTTGCTAAATACGGTAATATTTTAGAAAATAAAGACTGTGACGGTAGTAATCCACATTGTATTCAACGAGATGTTTTCTGGAAAGCAATGAAAAAATCTTATAAATATCAAAGTAAATAAAATATGTCAGAAAAAAGCCCAGGGCTACAAAACAAAAAAAATTGGCGTGATCGTATTTTAACTACTGTTCGTTTTTTGTTGCTAGTCTCTTTGCTTTTGAACTTATTTTTTGTTAGTTTTGAAATATTTTTGGATGGAGCTGTTTCTAAAACAGAAATTTTCGAAGAACTTTATAAGAGATTGGAATTGGTTTTTTGGACTTTAATAACCCTACTTTTGACTTTTGTTCCTGGTTATATTCGCAAACATCAGAAATTAAACATTCCCGAAATTTTAGAAATAACTATTGTTTTGTTTGTTTATGCCGGGATGTTTTTTAGCGTTCGCTTTGATATGTATTATCGTTTTTGGTGGTGGGATGATTTATTACATACTCTAGCTGGGATAGTTATCGGTTTTGCTAGTTTTATTTTTATGTATAAAATAAATCTTCATTACAAACTAAATATCCGTCCGGGTTTCTTAGCTTTTTTGGCTTTTACTATCGCTGTTACTGCCGGGGTGGTTTGGGAAATACTTGAATTTACTTCTGATATTTTATTTAGCACGGATCATCAAAAATGGAATTTGCCAGATACAGAAATCATGATTGGCCGACCTTATCAAGGAAGCGGACTACGCGATACTATGTCAGATTTGATAGTTAACAGCATCGGTGCTTTTTTCACTTCCCTATTCTGTTATTTCTTATATAAAAAAGAGACAGAGGAAAATTTAATTCCTTAATTTAAATTAATAAAAAATTTATGAGCACATTGTTTTTTATCATTCTTTCCTGTTTCTGTATTACTTTATGCGTTTGGGTCGCAGTTCTTCTTTTATATTTAAAAAAAGAAACTTTAAATAAAATAACTTTATTTTTAGTAGCTCTTTCAGCCGGAGCTCTTATTGGTGGTGCTTTCTTGCATTTATTACCAGAAGCAACCCACGAAATGGATGCTGAGCTAATTTTTTTAATCACTCTTTTATCTTTTGTTTTCTTTTTTCTTTTGGAAAAAACATTGTTTTGGCGTCACTGTCATAAAGGAGAATGTCCTATTCATACATTTGGGTACATGAATCTGGTTGGCGATTCCGTGCATAATTTTATTGATGGTTTAGTAATCGCTAGTACGTTTTTGATAGATATTCGTCTAGGAATTGTTACTACAGCTATTATTGCTTTACATGAAATACCTCAGGAAATCGGTGATTTTGGAGTTTTGATTCACGCGGGATTTGAAAAGAAAAAAGCTCTTATTATAAATTTTTTAGTGGCTCTAACTGTGGTAGTCGGAGGTATTGTCGGATATTTTGCTTCTTTCAAACTAGAAGGTATCATCCCTTATCTTTTACCTTTTGCCGCAGGTGGATTTATCTATATTGCATCTTCAGACTTGATGCCAGAAATTCGCAAAGAAACAAACCTCAAAAAATCCATGATTTCTTTTCTTGTTTTTATTTTCGGTATACTTATAATGTACGTCGCTACTTTATTTGAACACTAAATATATAGTTAATTTAATAGAGCTTTGTCAATTTTTGGTAAAAGCAAAAAAATCAACTTATGCTGCCGGAGATACGGCGCAAAAAATAGTTAATGAAGATAAATCTACAACACTGATTTTTGAAGATGGTGATTGGAAATATCACGACAATTATTTCGGTGGCGAACCATATGGCGGACGCGAGGTCGTTTTTTACAAGGGTTTACCTGTTTATATTATGGTTTATTACGGTTGGGTAGACGAATCCGTCACCGATTTTGGTGCTGTTTATAAGGTATTACAAGAAGCATTGACTCTAATTCCAGAAGACAAACCCTTTCGTGGACCAAAAGAATTTATTTCGGGTGATTTATTCTATAAAAATACTTTTGAAGGTGAAATTGATAATTTTTTCGGTGAAGAAAACATCTCTAATAAAAATGGTAAAGAATTATTTAAAGCCAAATATATTGGTGGCTTAGTAGACCAAAGAAAATAAAATAATAATTATATGAACGACCTAAAACTCGGCAAATATCAACATTTTAAAGGCAAAATTTGCGAAGTTATTGATGTTGCTAGGCATAGCGAAACTTTGGAAGAAATGGTAATTTATCGCGAACTTTATGATTCTGCAGAATTTGGTAAAAATCCTTTATGGGTTAGACCAAAAGAAAAATTTTGTGAAGATATTATTGTTGACGGAAAAAAAATTCCAAGATTTAAATTTATAGTTGAATAAAATTAAAAAATTAATTTTTAACTATGAAAAAAATATTATTTATTTTAACAATACTTTTACTAACGGTTTTAAATATTTCACCTTCTTCTGCTCTTGAACCACTACCTCCTTCAATACCTACCTGTTTTATTAAAGGAACAATAACAACTGTTGATACTACCAAAGAAAATTGTTGGTACGAACCAACTATGGGTGGAAACAATTGCAATCCAGCCAAATATTTACTAACCCTTAGGATTCAAAAATCTTCTTTAATACAAAAAGTGGAAAGAATAGAAAAAACATGCGAAGAGCTATACCCTTTAAATTCTAAAGCAACAATCACTTTAATAAAAAATGATACAAAAACAACTGATATCTTTAAAAAGGGGGTTGAAATAGAAGGGACTGTTTCTGAACACATGTTTATAAAAGGTCCAACTTTTGATTCTTATATTTTATCAACTTCTACCAACATAAAACTTTTAAATAACTTTACTATATATAGTCAACTAGTATTTATAATTATAATATTTG
>CAYRYH010000047.1:0-6935 GCA_964428525.1 uncultured Gammaproteobacteria bacterium
GGCCAAGCACTTTTGAGCGGTATCCCAAAAACAAAAGCGGCTAGTGCGCCGGTATAGGCTCCTGTCCAAGGAATTGGGATGCCAACAAAAATCATCAAACCGATAAGGCCATATTTTTTATAATCACTAGAAAATTTTTCTTGCGCCCTGTTTAATGCTTTTATCCATTTAGCAGAAAAAAATCCAGATCTTTTATGAACCCACTCATGAAACTTGCCGGCAAAAATTAAAATAACCAAAGGTGGAATGCTATTTCCGATAACAGACAAAATAAAAACCTTCCAAATCGGTAATTTATAAGCCAAAATACCTATCGGAATAGACAAACGCAACTCTCCAACCGGGGTCATGGCCATCAAAAAAGTAGCAACTTCTGGAGAAAAATACGAAAAAAGATGAATAAAATTTTGGAGCATAAATAAATAACCAAATATTGTTTAAAGGCTTAATTCATTTTATCATTAATTTGTAGAAAAATCAAAAACACTTGATTTCCACAAGTGTTTTTCTATATTTTTTATTCCCACACCCCTTTTACATATTTATCTGAAGCCAACTTTTAATAAAAAATTATCTTTTTTATTTTTTAACCAAAGAAAGAGAAACTAAAATACAAATTAAAATTATTCCGCTGTAACTAGTATAAAAATAATGATCAAACAAAAAAGCTGTAGCTACCAAAGTCCAAAGCGGTAAAATTTCTCGGTTATTTTTCCAAACTTCTTTGAAAAACCAGTAAGCCAAAAATAAAACAAATATTGTACCAATTATCCCCCATTCAGCTAAAAATAATAGGTAAACATTATGCACCGGCTGATAAAGCCAAGGAGATAAATCAGGGTTTTGAACAAAAAGCGCATAAACATAATTTCCCGGACCCACACCCAATACCAAGTGTTTTTCAAAAACATTTTTGAACTCTTGATATTGCCCAAAGCGTTCGTTTATAGATCTGCTTTCTAAATAATTATTTACCGTAACCCTGGATTGTAAAAGAGGTAAATAAATTATACTTAAAATAATAAATAAAATTATCGGCCAAAAAAGAGGTTGTAAAATTTTCTTACCTTCTCGCCAAAAAATCCACAATAACCCAATCAAAAGAGCTATTATTGCAGCGCGAGAAAAACTAAAAAATATTCCGGCCATTATCAAAAGCTGACCAACGTTTAAAATAATTTTTTCTTTTTCGTTTTGTGTTTTTTGATAAAGCCAAAAACCCAAAATAAATATTACACTCAGATAAAAACCTAAATCATTGGGCCAACCAAAACTACCATAAGCTCGTAACCACCGCTCACCACCGCCGGCTTGTAATACTGCGACCCCGAGATCACTTTGTTGATGCAACGCCCAACCCAACCATTTGGTTTCCCAAGTTCTCTGTACGATAAATTGAGCAACTCCGACAATCGCTTGCAGAACTCCCCCACCCCAAAGCACTAGAGAAATTTGTTTAGAACTTATTTTATTTAATAAAAGTGTGATTGCAAAACAAGCTCCGCTAAGTAAAAAAAATATTTTAATCTGTGCTAAATCTTTATTTAATGGAACAATAAAAAGATAAACAACCAAAAATAATAAAAAAATAGTTGGTCGGATAAATTTCATCAAACGGTCTCTTATATCTTTGACTTGATTTATTTGAATCCAAAAATTTTTATTCAAAACCAAACGAAAAAAAGTCAAAACTATTACTATCCAAATCAATATTTCTACCGCATAGATACTTCCACTAAACCATTCCATAAAATATCCGTCCAAATACGCCGGTTTATAAATCAACCGCGTTTGGAAAGGGAGGGCGAAGAGAATAAATAGTGATAAATATTTTATAAGCTTGGTCATAATATAAATACTTTTATATTTCATTCCAAAAGAAAATATTGGATACTTGTCCGTCCGTAGCCCAAATGGCGAAGGCGGATTGAATATTAAATATTTTCGTAATTTTGCCCGCCTGCCATTCGCCTTACGGCTTCAGGCCATTGGCGGGCAGGTGTTATTTCGTAAATTCGTACGTAATTAATCTTGTAATCTTTAAATCTTGTAATCTTGTAATTTTTCAAGCCATTTCTTATAATACTCTCTTCTCCTATCATTTTCATGAAACTTAAGCATGGCATCATCCAAAACAACATTTGGCGCGATTTGTTCTTTGAGTGAAAATTTTAATTTTGTTTTTTGCGCTTCTGCAGCTTGTTTTTCCATCAGATTACCATAAACACCCCGCCAAGTCTTTTCCAATATTTCTTTAAAAAAGTTTTTTATTCTGCCATTTTTTACCTCTTTACTACAAAAAGATAAACTTTTAGAAAAATTGGGGAGCAATTCTTGAAACCAAATATTTTCTTTGATAATTTTTTCTCTGATTTTTTGTGGATCATAAACAGGTAATAAAGCTGCTAACCAGAAACATAGATAAATATCTTCTGGTAAAATACGAATTTTTTGTAAATCCAAATCTTCTGCAGATATATAAAAAGATAGACAAATTTTATTACCCGTATGATTTTTACTAACACGTAAACCAAATAACAACAAAATCAAATTAGAAAAAAATCTTACTAACCACAAACGTCCTTTTTGAACCACAATAACCAAATCAATATCGCTATTTTTTTCCGCTGTACCAAACGCAGTGGAATTACAAACAAAAACCGCTTTTACAAAAGGGATACCACTGATTTTTTTAATCGCTTTGCGCGCAATTTTGAGTTTGGATTCGCTTTCTAATAAATGTTGTCTCCTGTTTTCAGTAATATCTCTATCAGATAAAAAATAATAACCGTATTTTTCCGCCAAAATTTTACTATTTACCATTTCTTCCAATTTTTCAAACAATATACTTCTATCTATTTTGATTTGCCAAAGATAAATAAAAATCTCCTCCTTTGTGAGAGGGTAAGAGAATAGACTAAAGAAAGACAAAGTTTTGATAATAGATTTTTGTGTTTCATCCATACTAAAATATAATACCGTAAAAAAAGAAAATGACCAAGCCCCAATGTCCAATGCCCAATGAATGACCAATGTTCAAATGACCAAATATTTTTAGGGTTTAGGGTTTAGGATTTGATTGGTCATTGGGATTTGGAAATTGGGATTTAAATAAAATAAACCCGGCAAGAAGCCGGGAATATTTTTAAACTTTGCTAGCATCACGTTGCTTATATATGAGCACCTGCTGTCCCCAAGTCAAAAGAGTGGAGAAAAACCAATAAAGGGTAAGTCCGGCTGGGAGTGTTGCACCGATAAAAACCGTCATCACCGGCATGAAGTAAAGCATTTGTTTATTCATCATCGCCATCATTTGTTCATCTTTAGCTCCTTCTCCTGCATTTTTTGGCGGCTGTTTAATCAACATAGCTTTGGTTTGAAAAAACTGAGCTGCTCCAGCAAAAACTGCCAGAACTAAACTCGCCTTACTCAAATCAAAAAACCCAAAAGAGATATTATTGAGTTTACCAGGATTAAAAATAAAAGAATAAATATCTGCTCCAAGATTATCAGTGGTCAATCCTGCGCGCATCACCATATACAAAGCTATCAAAACAGGTAGCTGAATAAGAAGTGGCAAACAAGAAGCAAAAGGATTAACCTTGTTTTCTTTGTAAAGTTGCATGGTCATCATGGCTTGTTTTTGTTGATCATTTTTATATTGCTCTTTTAATTCTTTGAGTTTTGGCTGTAAATCTTGTACGGCTTTTTGTGATTTGATAGATGACGACATCAGTGGATATACCGCTGCACGAATCAAAAGAGTGATCAATAAAATAACTATTCCAATATCATGACCAGGGATGATGTTGTATATAAAAACAAAAATATTTAAGATAGGCTGATATAAAACGGTGTGAAAAAGACTTGAAAACATAAGCTAGTAATTTTAATTTTTAATTTAGTCATCCTGAACTTGTTTCAGGATCTCCCTTTATGCGATATGGAGGGGAGATGTTGAAATAAATTCAGCATGACACCTTGTACGAATTGGAAATATTCAATATCCAATATTTAATATCTTGGCTTTATTCTTCGTCTTCCTCTTTTGTTTTTTTAACTCTCTTTTTTTTCGGCTTTTCTTCAATAACCTCTTCGTTGTCAGAACTTTGTTCAACGACAACATTTTCTTCTTCTATTTTTTCTAATTCTTCGCTACTTAGCTCTTGTTTTCCTCCTTCATCTTTAACATTGATTTTCCAACCAGTCAAAGTGGAAGCTAGGCGAACGTTTTGTCCACCACGACCAATAGCCAAAGAAAATTGATCAGAAGGAACAGAAACATCAGCAAATTTTTCTTGTTCATTCAGAACAACGGAGCCAATTTTCGCTGGAGCCATGGCATTGGCGATATACACAGTAGCATCATCACTATATTTGATAACATCTATTTTTTCGCCATTGAGCTCTTCTATAATAGTATTAATACGACCACCTCTTTGGCCGATACAAGAACCAATAGGATCGATAGAGTTATCGGAAGTGTATACAGCAACTTTACTACGATAACCAGGATCACGTGCCAATCCTTTTATTTCTATCGCACCCTCAGCAATTTCCGGAATTTCTTGAGTAAATATTTCTCTAACTAAATTTTCATGAGTACGTGATAAAATTATTTCTGGACCGCGAGCACTCATAGCCACAGACACAACATAAAATTTCATTTTGGCTCCAGGTCTATAACGTTCAGTTTTGACTTGACCATCAGACAATAATAAACCAGTAACTTTACCCAAATCAACCAAAACTTTTCTAGCTTCAGCACGCTGTATATTTCCAATAATTATTTTACCTTCATGTTCTTTAAAATCATCGAAAACCATATTTCTTTCAGCTTCGCGAATTTTTTGGATAATAACTTGTTTAGCTGTTTGTGCAGCCATACGACCAAATTCGTGCGGAATTTCCAGTGAAATTTCCAAAACATCACCAAGTTTAGCTTTTTTATCATGTTCTTTTGCCTCTTTCATCATAATTTCCAATTTTGGATTAAAATGAGGTAGATCAGCAATTTCTTCTTCGGTTAATTCCCTATCTTCTTCACGTGCTTTTTCTCGGCGAGCAAAAAGCTCTTCTTGAGCTTTTTCCAAAACTTCTTCTTCAATATCCTCTACTACAGTTTTGACATCCCACATTTGCACTCCAGCGGTTTCTGGATCAAATTTTACTTTGATGTTTTGTTGCTTAGTGCCAAAATCTTTGCGATAAGCGGCAGCCAAAGCAGCTTCAATAGTTTCCATCACCACTTCAAAAGAAAGGTTTTTTTCTTCACAAAGGGCTTGGATAGCTTTTACAATTTCTGATGACATACAATAAATAAATTAAAAAGATTTAAAGATTGAAAGATTTAAAAATTAGTATAAAAAAAGCAACATTATGATTAATGTGCTTATACAATATATATTAGCATGATTTAGAAATGGTGTCAAATACACAATAATGTATAAAATTTTTAATTAATCTTGCAATCTTTAAATCTTTTAATCTTTTAAATTGGCGAGGTTTACCTTGCCGATTGGTGTTTTACCAGTAATTACCACCTTATCCCCCACCGACATGAATTTATAAAGTTTTTCTGCATTTTCATAAGCAATATTCACACATCCGTGACTCATAGGTTTTATCCCAAATTGATTATGCCAGAAAGCTCCATGTAAATAATAGCTTCTTTTAAATTCTAAATTCCATTTAGTTTTAGGATAACTATAGTTTCTACCAATATAATCAACTGTTGGGCGTTTACGTAAAATTTTAAATTCACCATTTGGTGTATCCATACCAATAAGACCTGTGGAAACTGGGGCTTGACCCACTTTTACATTGTTTAAAAACCACTTCATTTGTTGAGTGTTTTTATCTACTTCCACGTGTCTAAGCAAACTCCTGTCTGCTTGACCTTTGAGAGGATTATAGCCATTTTCCACTTCCAAACCATCCGGGTATCCATCACCATCAGTGTCGGGATTATAAAGGTCAGTACCCAACTGCAATTCCAATTCATCAGATAATCCATCGGAGTCGGAATCAATAATTTCTACTGCATACAATGGTAGTGGTAAACAAAATAAAATTGTCATTAATAAAAATAGTCGCATGTTTAACTTTTTGTAGTATGTATTATGTAGTATGTAGTATGCATCAAATCACATACTTAATACATAATACAAGATACATAATACTTATTTAACAATTATATCACCCATCCTATCTGTTCGCCAAATTTCTATATTTTCTCTTTCCAATCTTTTGAGCACTCGCAAACTGGGATGTCCGAAACTATTTTTTCCAGAAGAAATTATCGCTGTGTGCGGAGAAACAGCTTGAAGAAAATCTTTACCACTACTACTATCACTCCCGTGGTGTCCGACTTTAAGATAATCACTTTTAAGCTCCGGACAATCACTAAAATTGTCAAAACAATATTTTTTTATCAATTCTTTTTCTATTTTCTCCTCCATATCCGCGGTAAAAAATATTGTTATAGTGTTATAAAAAAATTTAAACACCAATGATTTGTCATTATCACCAGTTTTGTCATCTATAAAATCTGGATCAGGGCTGATAAATTTCAAACGAGCTTTATCCAAAATATATGTTATCGGTTTTTCAATAACAAAAACTTCGGCCCCCTCTTTTTCTAAATATTTTTGCCAAGTTGCAAAAATTTGATCATCTTTTTGAGCACCGTTGATAAAAATATTTTTTACCTCATAACGTTGCAATACATCAATGCAACCACCGTAATGATCCAAGTCCGGATGTGTAACCAATAAATATTCTATTTGACGATCAAAAAATCGCAAACGTTCATTGAGCTTGCGTAAAATTGTTCTGTCCGGACCGCAATCTACTAAAATCTTTGCCCCATTTTCCAAAAAAATTAAAACTGAATCACCTTGTCCGATATTCAAAAAAACTGCCTTAAATTGAGG
>CAYRYH010000048.1:0-6904 GCA_964428525.1 uncultured Gammaproteobacteria bacterium
CCCCCGCTACATACCCCTTTGACAGTGTGTTTTCCTAATAGGAGCTAATCATAGGTAGTTTGCCTTTTAATCTTTTAATTATATGAAAGAAGAAACCATTTCTATAGAAAATATAGAAGAATCTGGTTTCGCACCAGATGAAGATCAGGATGCTTGTTGTATTTAGATTTTTTTATATTTAGAACATGACTGTCTCCAAACGGTCATGTTTTTATATACAATTACCATAAATTATTTAATTTAGTGCTGTTATGAAAAATTCTTTAGTTTTTGACAATTTTGAAAAAGATATACTTTGGAACGGGCTTCCTGTTGTTTTCTTTAAAAACAAATTTTTGATATTTTCTCCTTACGCAAAAAAGATTATTTGTGTTGACAAAAAACGTTTAATAGATAAAGAATTTAAAAATTTTTTGGAAAAAGATGGTTTTTTTGGTAGTGTACAAAAAAATGTTAAAGAAGATCGTTTGTCAATTACACTATATTTAACTTCGAGTTGTAATTTAAAATGCGTATATTGTTTTGATGATAAAGAAGGTTGTTCAGATTGCATATATACCAAAGATGCGTTTATGAAATCAGAATTTGCCATAAGAGCATTAGGTTTGATTATTAAAAATCATAATAAATTTATTTCCGGTAAAGAGAAAGTTAAATTAAATATTCATTTTTTTGGGGGTGAACCAACTTTAAATTTTAAAGTCATTAAAGATGTTATTGAATTTCTTGAAAGTAAAAAAATAGATACTAATTATTGGATAAGCACCAATGGGGTTACTACTGAAGAAAACATAAAATACATGATCTTAAAGAATTTTAGATTTGATATTTGTTGTGATGGTCTTCCTCGTATTCACAATAAACAAAGGCCAACAAAGTTAATTGGCAAGTTAAAATCCTCTGATTTTATTGAAAGGCTTATTAAGTTACTTGTCAAACATAAAGCCAAATTTAGAACTAAAGTCGTTGTTACTAGAAGTAGTACAAAAGATATGCCAAAAAATGTAGAATATTTAGCAAAAATGGGAGTTGATCATATTAGATTGGAGGCAGTATTGATTGACGGTCGGGCTGAAAAAGGAAAAATTCAGTCTGTTGTCCCAAAAGAGTTTGTAAAATATTTTTTACTTTCAGCCGATGTTGCAAAAAAACTGAGTAAAACTTTAAATAGGAAAATATATGTTTCAAATTGGGCGATAAGAAATTTATTTGAGCCGAGAGATTATTTTTGTCAATTTGTTAGAGGTAATAGAATAGCTTTGAACCCGAATGGAACAATTGCAAAGTGTGTTAGAAATTTACACAGCGATGATTCTTCTCCTTTTGTGATTGGTAAAATTAATGCAAACAATTTAAAATTTTCAAAAAATAATTTTGCAGAACTAAAAAAGTTGTCTGTAGACAGGATGCCTGGTTGCGCAAATTGTTTTGCAAAATATATTTGTAGCGGGGGTTGTTTTAATGAAAATTTTTCCGCTTCTAAAGATGGAAAAAAGCCGAATAAAATTAAATGTCTTTTAGCAAGGTTGATGGTTAAAAATCTTATCATTAGGATGTATAGTGATTTTTCTAAATAATTAGAATCTATTTTTATTTTATACCCGCTTAATCGGCGGGTTTTAAAAACTATGTCTGATAAAAATAAATTTTTAAAATTATCTTTTGAACTTGGGGTGAAAATTCCAGAGTTAGATTTGCATGGAGAAAATATGAGTGGGGTGGAAGAAAAAGTTGATCAATTTTTGTATCAGAATTTTTTGAAGAGAGAATCGGCAGTGCGAATAATCACTGGCGGGGGAACAGGGAAATTGAAAGAAAAAATAAAAAATTATTTATTGAAAAATAGCTTGGTGGACGAGGCTGTGGATGAGTTTGGGACAATAGCTGTAGTACTCACAAAAAAACGCTTAGATTAAACAAATTCCAAAGTTATTTTCTTGTGGATAACTATCCACAAACTACCACTTGACACTACCGAAAATATTTGCTATTATTTCGTTTGCAATAAAAACTATATAAAAATTATATAAACCACGTCCACATTAAACTTTTCGACGGCAACGTCAAATTGGACCTCTGGGTAAGAAGCTTAAAAGCTTAAAAAAATGTTTACGAGAAAAACAAATTATCTTACTTAGAATCCAAGCGGTTTAATGGGGCCTCCCATGATTTTGACACCGCTTAGATAGGCGGTTGTTTTTTTTAAAAAAAATTAAAATATTAGCAGATGAGTTTAACTGAAAGATTCGGTTGAAAACATCTGGTAAGATTACGGATTGTAACTTGACAATTTAAAAAATATTTGGGGCACGAAGAAACACTGTTTAGTGTTTTTGTCGTGCGCAATTTCAAAATAAGAGCATATGGTGGATGCCTTGACACTAAAAGGCTAAGAAGGACGTTGTAGGGTGCGATAAGCCTCGGTTAGGTCCCAAGCAACCTTTGACCCGGGGATTTCCGAATGGGGAAACCCATACCGATTTAATCGGTATATTACGTACTGAATACATAGGTGCGTAAAGCAAACCTGGTGAAGTGAAACATCTCAGTAACCAGAGGACAAGAAATCGAAGAGATTCCCTTAGTAGTGGCGAGCGAAAAGGGAACAGTCTAAACCGTATAAATGTTTTTGTAAAAACTGGTTTATCGTAAGATTTGCCGTGATTTACAGATTAAAGGGCAGGCCGTTGTTTATACGGGGTAATAAGATGCTAATGTTAATTACCTGTTACATTGAGCATTCGTTTAATATTTAGCAAAATAAACTGGAAAGTTTAACCACAGAAGGTAATAGTCCTGTATGTGAAAAGTATTAAACGGTTGTTGTTAGCATTCTTGAGTAGGGCGGAACCCGTGAAATTCCGTCTGAATTTGGGCCGACTATGGTCTAAGACTAAATACTTTTAGTGATCGATAGTGAACAAGTACCATGAGGGAAAGGTGAAAAGCAGCCCGGGAGGGCGATGAAATAGTATCTGAAACCGTATGCTTACAAAGAGCCGGAGCGGTGCCTCACTAACGTTCGGCACCTTTAATTCAAAAGTCAAAAGTCAAAAGTCAAAACTTAGGTATCACTTTGTGATAATTTAATTTTATTTTATAAATTAGATTGTGAGCGAAGCGAACTCCAAAATTTTGAATTTGAAATTTTGAATTTGAAATTTTAGGTGATGAGCGATAGCGAGACACCGTGACGGTATTCCTATTGAAGAATGAGCCTGCGAGTATATGTGTGTCGCGAGCTTAAACCCCTCTGGGGTGAAGGCACAGCGAAAGCGAGTCTTAACGGGCGCTTAAGTGGCATATATATGACCCGAAACCGGGTGAGCTATCCATGACCAGGATGAGTCCTGTAGAAATACAGGAGGAGGTCCGAACCCACGCGCCGTGCAACACGCGGGGATGAGTTGTGGATAGGAGAGAAATTCTAATCGAACTCGGTGATAGCTGGTTCTCCTCGAAATAGCTCTAGGGCTAGCCTCGAGTGTTTCTTTTGGTGGTAGAGCACTGGATAAGAATTGGGTCCTTCGGGATACCGTTCTCAATCAAACTCCGAATGCCAGAAGGTAAAAACTCGGGAGTCAGACAGTGACGGCTAAGCGCCATTGTCAAAAGGGAAACAGCCCATGATCATAAGCTAAGGCCCCTAAATCCATGTTAAGTGTAAAAGGTGGTTCTAATTCTTAAACAACCAGGATGTTGGCTTAGAAGCAGCCATCATTTAAAGATAGCGTAACAGCTCACTGGTCAAGAGTTTTAGCGCCGAAAATGTATCGGGGCTCAAACATGGTGCCGAAGCTATGGGATGTTACAAGAAACTTTCTGTTCAACAAAAATCCTTAAATTGCATTTCTCAGAAAAAATTATTTATAATTTTTTCTGCAAATGAGAGAAAGGAATAAACAGGTTGAGCATAGGGTTTCTTGTAACATCGGTAGAGGAGCGTTCTCAACGCGCAGAAGCCCAAGACGTGAGTCAAGGTGGAGTGTTGAGAAGTGAGAATGCAGGCATAAGTAGCAAAAAGGCATGTGAGAATCATGCCCGCCGCAAACCCAAGGTTTCCAGGGCAACGAGAATCGTCCCTGGGTTAGTCGATCCTAAGGCGAGGCCGAAAGGCGTAGTCGATGGAAGAGCAGGTTAATATTCCTGCACTTTATATAGTTTGGTTTAGCTGCGCATTAGAAAGCTTTGAGCGTGTTTCGAATATGCACGTTTCGCAAGATGAAGATGAAGCCTCCGGGTGGAATCAACTCAAGGGGATTTGGTGCCTAGAAAAGGCGAAAACCGCTAAGCTATATAGAATCGTACCGTAAACCGACACAGGTGGGTGAGTCGAGTAGACTAAGGCGTACGAGAGAACCCTTGTTAAGGAACTCTGCAAAACAACGGCCGTAACTTCGGGATAAGGCCTACCCTCTTTATGAGGGTTACAATAAAAGATACACTGCGACTGTTTACCAAAAACACAGCTCCCTGCAAAAGCGAAAGCTGAAGTATAGGGGGTGATGCCTGGCCAGTGTCAGAACGTTAAGGGGAGAGGTTAGACGCAAGTCAAAGCCTTGATCCGAAGCGCTGATGAACGCCGGCGGTAACTATAACCGTCCTAAGGTAGCGAAATTCCTTGTCGGGTGAGTTCCGACCTGCACGAATGGCATAACGACGGTGTAACTGTCTCAACAAGGGACTCGGTGAAATTGCAAGGGAGGTGAAGATGCCTCCTACCCGCAACTAGACGAAGAGACCCCGTGAAGCTTTACTACAATTTGATATTGGTATAAGGTTATTTATGTTCAGCGTAGGTGGGAGCCGCAAGGCGCCAATGAGACACCACCCTTAAATTATTTTATATCTAATTTTCTCCCTTGAATCAGGGAGAGAAGACAGTGTCTGATGGGTAGTTTAACTGGGGCGGTTGCCTCCTAAAATGTAACGGAGGCGTTTACAAAGGTCAGCTTAGCTCGGATGGAAATCGAGCTGGACGTGCAAACGCAAAAGCTGGCTTTACTGCAAGGGCAACAACCCGAGCAGTCACGAAAGTGGAAGTTAGTGAACCGACCATCCTATATAGGAAGGTGGAAGATCAACGGATAAAAGCTACTCCGGGGATAACAGGCTGATCGCGCCCAATAGTCCACATAGACGGCGCGGTTTGGCACCTCGATGTCGGCTCATCGCATCCTGGGACTGAAGAAGGCCCCAAGGGTTTGGCTGTTCGCCAATTAAAGCGGTACGCGAGCTGGGTTCAGAACGTCGTGAGACAGTTCGGTCTCCTATCTGTTGCGGGCGTAGAATATTGAGAAGTCTCATTCCTAGTACGAGAGGACCGGAATGAACGAACCTCTAGTGTACCAGTTGTTCCATCAGGAGCATCGCTGGGTAGCTATGTTCGGTTAAGATAAACGCTGAAAGCATATAAGCGTGAAGCTGTCTTCAAGATAAATATTCGTTAAGACCCCTTGTAGACTACGAGGTTGATAGGCGCTAGGTGTAAGCATGGCAACATGTTAAGCCGAGGCGTACTAATTGGTCGAGCGTACGACAAAAGCATTAAGTAGTGTTTAGTGTTCCAAATATTTTTTAAATTTTTTTAAGTGTAGAGTTCAGGTGCTTTAAGCGAAGAGGTCACACCCGATCCCTTCTCGAACTCGGCAGTTAAGCTCTTCTGCGCTGATGATAGCCCTAAAGGCAAAAGTAGGCCAGCGCCTGAACTTTACACTTAAAAACATATACTCGTCTTAAAGACGGGTTTTTTGTTTGTCATCCCTGCGAAAGCGGGGATCCAGGAAAGTTAAATTTAGATATTACCACTGGATTCCTAGCCTTTCCCAACGGGAGGCCGTTGGCTCGCAGGAATGACAAAAAACACTAAAATCGCCAGAAAAGGCGGTTTTTGTTTCCCCTCTCTTTTTTAAGAGAGGGGTTAGGGGAGAGTCTTTTGATTTTGAAACTCCACCCTAGCCCTCCTCTTGAGGAAGAGGAGGGAATCAAAATGGCTAAAATTAGCCAAAATAAACCATTGACAAAAACGCTAAAATGTGCTATAATATATCGTTGGTCTTTAACAATTTATATTTATTTTATTGGAGGGTATCATGGAAGAAAGAGTAAAAAAACTGGAAGAAATAGTAGAAGAATTGAAAGCAAAAAACGAGTCTTTAGAGGAAAGACTAGTAAAACTTGAAAGTGAAGAGAAAGTTTTCTCCGGACTTACGCCGGAAGAAAAAGATGCAGTGAGTAGGACATATGCAGAATTTGCCGACCTGGTTACTGAAAAAATAAACAGTAACTGGGATTATTCGATGAAATTCACAAAATATATAATAGAGCCTTGGCGTTTCAAAAAAATGTTTTTGATTATAACTGACAGGGAACAAAGACCGGAATGGTGGCGGATATCTACACCCGATGAGATAATCAAAGAAATCAACAATTATTATGACGAGATAGTTAAAGCTACCGCTAAGATATTGTTGGGAAAAGATGAGGAAAAAGTAGATGATACAAAAATGCATGAGTATTATTGTGCATTCATCGAACAGATAATGAGAATGAACTCTTTTAAAAGATTTAACGACGAAGTTCTTTTAAAAGCTGCTGAGAAATTTGCCGCTAAAAGTGAGGACGTTAAGGAGGTGGAAAGAAACACAAGAAATTTAGTGGAAAAACTTAAAGATATTTCGTCATTAATAGACGTTTCTTATAGCTGGGGTAGTATTAATTACGACCAACTATGCGAGAAAGGATACTATTTTAGTGAAGTTGACAGAATTCTTTTCTGTCATTATAAGAATTCGGCCTTGTATATATATAAAAAAGGCTAAAATAAACCCGAGCCACCTAGTGTGGCTCTTTTTTTATTTCTTTACTTTTTACCCCAAAATTGATAAAATAGGCATAAGTCCAA
>CAYRYH010000049.1:0-6819 GCA_964428525.1 uncultured Gammaproteobacteria bacterium
TAAAGATTTAGAACATAATTCCTGCGAAAGCAGGAATATAGGAAAATTGAGACGACCGCTGGATTCCTGCTTTCGCAGGAATGACAATGTGTTCTACATTTTACTAAAATAAAGCAAAAATAAAACACTTCAACCTAGGGTGAAGTGTTTGAAATACAGAATATTATTTTTACAGACAATTTAATCCGACTTCACTAAAGTTACGCCGGACAAGCTAAGCATACAAAAAAAGGCGAAATTACGAAATTGAAAGATTACAAAAATTAACCACCGGATCCCCTCCGCCATTCGCCAACTGGCGAAGGCGGATTCGCGGGGGTGACAAAACCGGCTTATTTTAGCTTTTACAATAATCTAACTTAAATTGACTTTTGTCCGTATTTATAATATTCTAGAGAAAAGTAAAATTAAAAAAATATATGTACAATGAAAATAATTGGAATAAGCCCGACCCAAAACAAATTAAAGAAGAAATAGAAATGGGCGTGGAAGAGTATAATAAAAAAATAGAGGAAATGAATAAAACACTGGAAGTGACTGAAGATTTACTTATCAAAGAGAGATTTAACGGTCATGATTTTGAACTAACTAATACAGATAAAATATTGGACGATGTTTCTGCTGACGAAGTTTATACATGGTATTCTGAAGCGATGCAAAGACGTGATCGAGAACCACTTTCCAAAGAATCTTTCATCGGTCATTTTTTTCAAGATGGAAATATCGAAGCCTCTCTTTGTTTTGGAAATAAAGAAAAAGGATATTTGTTGGGTTTTAATAAATATGGAACTTTCGTGCCTAGCCATTTTGCACCAAAAACTTTACGCGGTGGTTATGATCTTTTTTCTGCTTTGGGAAGTAGTGAAAATATCCCTGCTATATTATCTATAACTGAAGACTTATCAGAAACACTCAGCAAAATGCCTTCTTGGCATAAATTGGAGATTGAAAAAGAAATCATATCTTTTTTTCGTAATAAAGAGATAAAAAAAGAAATAATGTATAATTCTCATCCAGCAGTAAAAAAAGTTATGATGGGTTTACTATTGGAATACACCAATAACTTCTAAATAAAAATAAAATCGTAAATATACAAAAAATTCCGCTTATTCGGCGGAATTTGTGTTGTGGATAAATATTGACTAAAGACTGATTTTGTGGTATATTAATATTGAAGTATGCAATAATAGCTTAGAGAGCGCTGTGGTGTTCCCCCGAGGAACTCGGGACTTAAGCCGCAGATAACCACTTTTTAAGACGCTACTTCAACAAAGTGCCTAATCTAATCGATTGGGTTTTTTGTTTATTTAACATCAAAATGTGATGTTTCAAACAATTCTTTTGATCCTATAATATTATTTCTTAAAAAATCATTGCATTCTTTACCTAACTCTTTATTTTCAAAATTTCTAGCCAAAGCCCCAACAATCCAATCAGCTATTTGTATATTAACACTACTTGCGGAGTCAAGCATTTCTATTTCAATATTTGCATTGGCCGGAAGTAACGGCAACATATGGGCTTTCAATATCTTTTTAAACTCTGAACGTTTTATACCTTTCAAATGTCTTTGGTCACAAAATACTCTAAATTCCATTTCAGTGGTTGGCAAAAACATTTCCAACACTTCTCCGATTATATGTGTATATAAATGACCACTCTTTAATTTATCCTTGTGACGAAAATCATCGGGAATATTTTTTCTCAACAAGTACACATAATTTATCCTGACATCTAAGTTTGAAATAAATTTCAAAGTTCGTAATCTTAAATGATCCTCTATTTTTTTATCAGAAAATTTTATTTCTGATTGATGACACATTCTTCTTGGAAATTTAGTTTTAAACCAATTACGTAAATCTTTTTCCGTACGGCGGGGTTCGCCGATTGTAAAAGCCGCAACAATAAAATATTGTTCATCATTGTGTTTGGTGAATTGTCCGCTTTCGTCGAGAAAAATATACATGTTAACTATTTTTTGTTTATAATGTTCTATATTTTACTCCCTTTCACCCAAAACTTCAAGAACTATAATTTTTACTAAAACAAAGCAAATTAAAACACTTCAACCTAGGCTGAAGTGTTTAGAAAAAAGGAAGCTTTTTTACCTGTAAAAGGATCTTTTTTAAGTTTACGGTGCAAATATTCAATTTCTTTTCTATCGTTTCTAGTAACTATATAAACAACCTTGTTTTTATTTTTCTCCAATTTTTTATACCACTTCCCTACTTTACTCAAATATTTTTTCGTATAATATGGATTTTCTTCCGGATGCCTTTTTTCCAAATACTCTCTATCCAACAAAACTTCAACTTCATCTACGATAATAATTCTTTTTTGAATGAAGTTTTTAAAAATATTACAATCTTTGAAATATTGGACTTTTTCACCTTGTTTTTTTAAAAAAGGTATCAATTCGTGCAAAACAAAATATGTTTTACCAGAATTGGTCGGCCCAACGATAAAAACATTACGATTATTTTTTAAATTTTTGTAAATTTTATTTAACATTACTTTAAATATATAAAAGTATTTTAGAATTTAGATTTTTGATTTATGAATGATAAAGATATTAACCAGTCCACCCAACCCTCCGGAAATTCCGGATAGTTGAATTTTGAATTGGTTCCAAAATGGAACTAGTTGGCTTTTGTAATATGCCTTTTTTGCACATTACTTTTTTTATTTGAACTGGTGACAAATGGTCACCAGTTCACCCAGTTATCGACAAACTGTCGATAACTCATTGAACTATTTTCAGTTGGTGACAATTTGTCACCGTTTGATTTCCTTCTTTTTATTCAATACAAATTTTTTTAGAGACTCTCCCCTAACCCCTCTCTTAAATAAAAGAGGGGAACTAAAAACACTTCAACCTAGGCTGAAGTATTTAGTTGTTTAGATTTTATCAAAACGATTTTTTCCTCTCTACTCAATTGTTTGATTTTATATTCCTCTTTCGTGGCCAAAGATCTGGTTTTGAACTTTTTTGACCAGACAAGTTTGACCGGACGGCGGGCGCGGGTGTATTTGGCGCCCAAATCCGAAGAATTATGTTCGTCAATACGACGTTTCAAGTCAGTGGTGATGCCGGTGTAAAGAGTTTTGTCAGAACACTTTACAATATAGACGAAAAAAGACATAATTTTTTGATTGCAAGATTACAAGATTGAAAGATTTAAAGATTAGATAGAATATTGGATATTAACCACCCCTCCCCCCTCCTTGAAAAGGAGGGGATATTCAATATTTATTTTATGTTAATTGCAATTTCCCTCGCATTCAAACATTTTCATAACATCATCATTGTTTTTGTTTTCACAATTTTGAACACATTCTTTACATTGTGTAAATTGCGCATTTTGTATTTGTTGGCAACCGCCGTTTTGAACGCCACATTTTGCGTGTTTTCGGCACTTATCTCCAAGTTGATAAATTTCTGTGCACATTTCTGCTGGATTGGGTCCGCATTGAATATCCAATCCATGACAATTTTCTATTCCACAGGCTGTATTTCCGGTATCGCCTTCGCATGTTTCTTCCCAGGAACGCAAACATTTTTGTTTTTCTTCACACCAAGAATATCCGGCTGAACCGATACAACCATGTGCGTCTCTGTCTGCGCCGACAATATTTCCCGGAGATTGATCGATGTCGGGTTTGGTTTCATTTCCATATTTACAACCAGCTCCCAGAAAAACCAAGACGGCCAAAATCGTGATTGTGATTAGTTTTTTATTCTTCATAATATTATTATTTAAATTAAATTATTTTATCTTTGTTTTTTCAATCCCCTCTATCAATTTATCTACCCC
Organism: uncultured Gammaproteobacteria bacterium; assembly: GCA_964428525.1. Taxonomy (GTDB): domain Bacteria; phylum Patescibacteriota; class Patescibacteriia; order Magasanikbacterales; family GWA2-37-8; genus JAKLGL01. The sequence continues at coordinate 3,816 of CAYRYH010000049.1, forward strand.
TGCATCGCGATTGGGTTCGCCATAAGAGTACGTCCCACGGGAATCGGAACGAACTTGCATCTTGAGCATTTTCCAAGTATTTTCATCAAACTGACCATCTTTGGTAAGTGCTTTGGCAATAAATTTTTCCAACCCAGTTGTATCGGCATACAAAGCCATGTGGTTGCCGATAATTTTTTTCAAAGTTTCTATCTGGCCAGGTGTTAATTTCAAATCTATTTCCTGTGTGATTTTATCCAATAAATTGGCGCTAAAAGTTTCATGATCAAAAAATCTAGGCACAAACGCACGTTTTACTTCTGCATCTTCATTTTGCAACATCTCTTCTACCTTGTTTTGAAACTCAGGTGTGCGAACCAAATCCATTTCTTTGGACTTTGATCTTTTTCCCGGCATCATACTGTCTAATATTTCAGTTCTTATTTTTTGCGCTTTGTCCAAAGCTCCGGGACTTAACATTGTTTTGGAACTCTCAAATAATTCCATGTGTTTTTTGGTCGGCAGGTCAACAAACGAGCTCTCTGGTTTACCAATATCATGCAGTAAGGCGCTCAGACGTAATATCTTTTTTTCTTCATCAGTCAAATTTTTTTCTTCTTGCCCTATCAGTTTATCCATCTCCCATAACACCAAAGACACGTGAACATCTGGACCACCTTCCTGATGGTAAGGTCCATGGTTCATATTTTTCATTTTTTCATACGCCTGTGCAAAAGTTGGGCTGTTTTTTAAACCAAATTCTTCTATAGTTTTTTCGCAATTGTTTTGTGCTTGTTCTTTGACTTCATGCAAATATTCAAAACGACAAGCATCGCATTGATTGGGATAATTTCCGTGGGGGCAAAATCCCGCATCTTGTAAACTAATTTCTGGCATAAAACAATAATTATTTATTTATCGTCTTTATTTTACCCTTTTTCTGTAAAAAATTCAACAAAAAAACGGAGCCGAAGCTCCGCTTATAAAAAGGTTTTACTAAAATAAAATATCCATTACCATATCCACTAGCCAACACAGAAATAATATTGTGAATACTATTTTAAGAAAATAATATCCCAATGCTATTACCAGTAAAAAAGCAATAATTCCAAAGAAAATAAACATGGCATCCTCCTTTTTGTTTGTATATAAAGAACTACTAAACAGAGTATTATAGCACATTTTAACGATTTTGTCAAGAGTTTTTCTTGGCTAATATTAGCCAAATGATATATTAAAAACTGCCCTTTTGAGACAGTTTTTAATTATTTAATCTCTTTCAACCCGCCTTCGTCCACCTTTAGTAGGAAATTGTATTCTTGTATTTTATCTAATCTTTTGAATTTTTTAAATTTCTTCAATTTTTTAAATTTTTACTTTCAACTCACACACCTGGGTGTGTTATTTTTCCCAACTAAATCCGTTTCTCCCAAAATGTCCGTAAGCGGAAGTTGCGGAGTAAATTGGTTGTTTTAATTGCAAAAATTCTATGATTCCTGATGGAGTGAGATCAAAATTTTCTCGTAAATATTTCACCGCTTCGCTTTGGCGAGTTTTGTCACCACGGATAATATCTACACTGACATCCACTGGCTGCGCTACTCCGATAGCATAAGCTAGACGAACCTCTACCTCACCAGCAAAGCCTAGAGAAACGAGCTTTTTTGCTAGATAACGGGCCATATAAGCGGCGCTACGGTCTACTTTGCTCGGATCTTTGCCTGAGAATGCTCCCCCGCCGATACGACCAATTCCACCATAAGTATCTACAGCGATTTTACGACCGGTCAAACCGCAATCACCTTCAGGTCCGCCGATTTCAAAACGTCCGGTTGGGTTGATGAAGATTTTGGTAAATTCTGTATTTTGTTTATCTTTGAAATGCGGATTGATGATAGGACCTATTTTGAGCCAAGGAGCACAAATAGGTTGGATGACTTTTTCCCAAACATATTTTTCCAAATCAGGAGAAGTGATTTCCGGTGTGTGCTGAACAGAAACTATGACCGTATCGGCCATGAGTGGTTTATCATTTTCATATAGTATAGTTACTTGCGCTTTACCGTCTGGTTTGAGCGGACAAGTAGCGTCTTCTATCATCAAGGCGTTGAGTTTTTGACATAAACGATGCGAGAGTAAACTAGGCAGAGGCATCATCTCCGGAGTTTCATCCGTAGCATAACCATACATCATCCCTTGATCGCCGGCTCCGCCCGTATCTACTCCTTGCGCGATATGGGAAGATTGTTTGCCGATAAGATTTTGAATTTGAAATTTTTCTACTTCCTCTTTTGTATAACCGATTTTTTCTAAAGTGTTTTTGGCAATAGCAATAAAATCGGGATTAGCAGAGCTAGTTATCTCACCGGCCAAGATAAGATGTTTGTCTTTGATGAGACATTCTATGGCTACTCTGGCTTCACTGTCTTCACGCAAACATGCGTCAAGTATTGCATCGCTAATTTGATCACAAATTTTGTCCGGATGTCCGGCACAAACTGATTCACAAGTCCTATATTTCATATTTAAAGATTTAAAGATTTAAAGATTTAAAGATTTAAAGATTTAAGAGATTAGTTACGTACGAACGTACGAAATTAAAACGAAATTACGAAATTGAAAAAAATTAAATCAACAATTTGAGACTCTCCCTCTACTTTTTTGTTAAGAGAGAGTATTTTCTCCCACTCCCTCCCAACCTCCCTCTCAGGCAGAGGGAGGAGTTTCCCCCTCCTTTTATTTAAGAGGAGGGCTGGGGTGGAGTCTATAAACAAAAAACTTTCCCTTTTGAGGAAAGATATTTTTTTATTTAAGAAATAAAAAATCGACTTGATATCTTTCCCCTACGCCCCGCTAAGCGGGGTAAAGGCTAGAATTGGCACCTTTTTGAAAGAGTCACCTTTCAACGGTTGTCGGCAGTGTTCGGGCTAGATCCCTAGATTCTTCGCCAAGGCGAAAAAACAAACTGCGCTCTTGATAAAACTAATTATTAAATTGTCTGAAAATATTATAACACAAATTTAAA
>CAYRYH010000050.1:0-6272 GCA_964428525.1 uncultured Gammaproteobacteria bacterium
AAATCACAATTGACCCAGATGATAATTATTTGACTCTAAGTGAAAAAATGTTACCCCCTGCCTGTAATCTTTTGAACAAAACCACAAAAGAATATTTGAGCGGAAAAATAAAACCACAAGAACAGAAACATGCAGAAAAAACTTTATGTAAAATGTTTGATCGTGAAGATGGTAAAATTGATTTCACAAAATCTGCACAAGATATTTATAATCAATTTCGTGGATTTTATGTCTGGCCAGGAATATTTACTTTTTTTGAAAATAAAAGAATAAAGCTTTTAAACATCAAACCTGTTGAAAAAAATCTAGAACCAGGAAAGTTTGTTGTTGAAAACGGAAAATTATTTATCGGATGTGCGGTTGGCTCGATTGAAGTGTTTGAATTACAAGTTGAAGGAAAGAACCCAATGAATGCCAAGTCGTTTGTGAATGGATACCTTAACTAATTTTAAATTTTTAATTATAAATTATAAAACAAGATCTAATTTTAAATATTTAATTATTAAAAATTGATTTATAATTTATAATTTATAATTCTTCTTATGTTCTCAAATTACCCAACTTATCTATTATTATTAGACTATATTTTATTGCGTGTCTTCTCTTTTTATTTCCAACCCGGCGATTGGATGAATACTGTTTTGACATTATTCTTTTTGAGCATTACCGCCGCTTTGATAATTACTAAACGCAAAGAAGGTTGGTATTTTATCGCGTTTGAATTGATTTTGGGCGGGGCCGGCGGATTCTTGTCCGCGTTCGGATTATCTTTACGTACTTTGCTCTTGATTTCCTCGGGTTTGATTTTTATCTTCCAAAAATTAAAACACAAACAATTGATTCCTTTGATTAAGGAAAATAAAACCATAAGCATAATTTTTGGTTTATTGGTGTTATTCGCTGGGATTTCTGCTGTTGTTGGTTTTTTCAACAGACATGCCATAAATTTAGTTTTTTCCGACGCTATCCCCTATTTTTTTCTTTTTTATTACTTTCCACTCAAAGAACTTTTATCTGATAACGAATTCACAATTTTTGCAAAAAAAATGATTTTAGCTGCTATTATTGGCAATGCTTTATTTATTCTTTTAACTTTTATCGGGTATTCTTCTGGGTGGCTGGAAATGTTTAGTCCTTATTACCACTGGTATCGCGATATCGGTTTGGGGAAAATCACGGAAATGGGAGGGAATTTTTATCGACTAGTTCTCAATGAGCAATTACTTCTCGCACCAATCTTACTTTACTGGCTTTATAAAACAATCAAAGAAAGAATCACTTGGCAAAATATCAGCATCTTGTCCGCTTTGCTTTTTATTTTAGGAATTAATTTTACTCGCATTTACCATCTAGCAATAATTTTTGGTTGTTTGTTTTTGATTACAAAAATAAATTGGAAAAAATCTGTCGCAATTTACTTTATCTCTTTATCTCTTTATCTCTTTATTTTTTGCAGTACAAATTTAATAATTTCTAGCGGTAAAGACACAGGTTTAAATTTACTTCTCGGTCGCGCCCAAAGCGTCATTGATCCCAATTCCGAAAACAGTTCGCTTTCTCGCATGATGTTATTACCAAAAATTTGGGAAAAAATAAAAACAAATCCAGTTATCGGTAATGGTTTGGGCGACAGCTTAACTGTATTCTCCCCTGTTTTCAAAAAAGAAATTACCACCCCCCATTATGATTGGGGGTATCTGGAAATTATCGGCGAAATGGGGATGCTAGGATTTATCTTTTGGCTAGCTTTGATTTATTTATTATTTAAACAAACAAAAAATAATCGGTTTTCATTATCAATTTTAACCTCTCTCTTAGTTATTAATATAACTTCTCCGGCATTATTTCACGTAATGGGTATAATACTTATTTTATTTATTTTAACTAAACAAGATAATCCGATCTAATTTTTTATGTCTGAAAAAATTCGTCTACAAAAATTTATCGCCTCTCTTGGTGTATGTTCTAGGAGAAAAGCCGAGGAACTTATTTTTTCAAGTTTGGTTTTGGTAAATGGAAAAATCGCAAAAATCGGTGAAAGCGTTGATCCAAAAAATGATGTTGTAGAAATAAAAGGCCAAAAAAAAATAACTAAACAAGAAAATGATAAAATTTATATAGCTTTAAATAAACCTATTGGATATATCTCTAGTAGTAGTTCTGAACAAGGACCTTCAATATTAGAACTTCTTACTATAAAAAATTGTATTGATAAACAACCAAAAAAAATAACTGACCGAGTTTTTTCTATCGGTCGTTTAGATAAAGATTCTGACGGCTTAATTATCTTGACTAATGATGGTGAATTAACAAATCTACTAACTCACCCTTCCTTTCAACACGAAAAAGAATATGAAGTTGTAACAGCAGAAATAGTTACCAATTCCGATAAGGAGACCTTGGAAAAACCCATGAATATAGATGGTCAAATATACGGTGGATTGAAAATTTTAAAACGTAAAAAAGTTGGAAAATTTTGTTTAACAAAAATTATTTTAAAAGAAGGAAAAAACAGGCACATTCGAAAAATGTTTGGCAGATTAAATTACCACATCTTAAATTTAACACGTTGTAGGGCTGGAAAATACCAATTAAACAATTTACCAGTAGGAAAATGGAAGACTGTTGAAAAAAAAGAAATAATATAAAAAATCCGCAAGTGTTTAACCTGCGGATAATATTTTTTAATTAATACTTTTTTATCAAATATTTTAATTAAAGCCCATTAAAAAACTAAAATACATAAAAAAACCAATAGCCATGGTTATGAAATTAGCTACAAAAGAAATTAATATTCCTCTCTTAAACTTCAATACTTTTTTTAATAAAATAGCTTCTAATACAAAAACGAATACTTCTACTAAAAAAAGAAAATTTATTGCTCTGTAATAAAAATTTTCTAATAATTTCCAGTATACTAAAGTAGCCAGTGGAAGAGTTGCACTATTTACCACAATAGAATACAGAAAAAGATTAAAAATATTTTGTCTTATAAATAAATAATAAATAAAAAATTCAATTAAAATAGTAAGAATTAAACTAATAAAAAAGAAGGGTGGAAAAATAGGTTTTCTTGACGGTTCTGGTCTTTCTCCTTGAGTTTCATAATATTTTTCTTCTTCTTTCCCATCTCCATATTTATATATTACTTTTACATTTTTAATTTCAAATTTTTTATCAGATAACTCTGTAATCTCCAAAATATCAACAATTTCTTCTAATGGACTATTATACTGAACAAGATCTATTTCATTTAAAGAAAGAGTCGAAGAAACGATATTTGTATTATATCTAAAAAATAATTCTTCATCTTTAAGATCTTCTTTTTTAAAATCAATATTTTTAATTGCATATAAATTTGGAGTGGAAAATTTATACCCACCACCAAAACAAGTATCTTTGTTTATTAAGGTATGTTCTGAATTAAGCCAAAGAGGAAAAGCAAAAAAAGTATATTCTGGATAATCACTAATATTAGAAAATTTAAAACAATGATTAATATATCTAACACTATTTGAAATCAGGTCTGCAGATGCAACCATTGGATATAAAAAACCAAAAAAAATGACTGAGATAAGAATTATTTTTTTCATAAAACTATTAACTACTAATTTAAATTATATTTTTTTAAAATAATTTCTTTCGCTTCTTCATATTTTTTTACTTCCTTACTCTTCCACGGTAACTTATAAAAAAAACTTGGCAACCAAGAACTGATTCCTTTTCGTCCACGGACGATTTTTTTATATAAAATTTCATTTATCCATTCCCCTTTTTTTCCTTGTAAAGCCAACCCTAACCAAAAATCCCAGTCTTGAAATTTTTTCAAACTTTCATCAAAAGGTGTAAAAACATCTCGACGAATCATACTGGTAATATCAACATAATTCAATTGTTTCAATTTTTCTAAATCAAAATTATAGCTTTTAAAAGTCTTCCAACCAAATTTAAACCCACTGTAAACAAAGCTAATTTCCGGTTTTTGGTCCAAAATTTTAACCATTTTAGATAGCATTTGGGGATTCCCTATAGTATCAGCATCCCAAAATATGAGATATTCCCCTTGAGAGGCCAAAAAACCCTCGTTTCTGGCCCTAGGAGCCCCGAAATTAGCTTGGTTGCGTATTTTAACGTCCACCCCATTTACCTGCCCAATTTGGACCAATTTTGGCACTATTTCCTCAAAACCGTCAGTACTTCCATCGTTCACAATTATCACTTCCAAAGGACGAAAAGATTGGCCCATGATTGACTCAAGGGATTTAATAATGGTGTGTTTGTGATTATAGATAGGAATGATGATGGAGACCATACAATTAAAATCCCAATGTCCAAATCCCAATTCCCAATCAATGACCAATGCCTAAATGTCCAAATGTAATTGGGTTTTAGGGTTTAGGATTTGATTGGTTATTGGTCATTGAGGTTTGGTCATTTTAAATATAAATATTTTTTATAAACTTTACAACTTACTAATTTGTCTTTCCCAGTTGAAGTCCTGAATTACGCGTTGTCTCCCCGCTTCCCCCATCTGCTTGGCATAATCGGAATTTCTCAAAATTTCAGTAATCGCTGAGACCACGCCTTGGTCTTGATAAATATCTACCAATATACCGGTAACTAAATTTTCCACCACTTCTTCCACCCCACCCACTCGTCCAGCAATAACCGGCAAACCCGAAGCGCCCGCTTCCAAAAAAGTCGTCCCCCAACCTTCTTCGCTGTTTTCATCTTTATGCGTCAACAAAACGAAAGCATCAGCTAACTGATAATACTTTGGCAATTCTTCCAAAGGCACAAAACCCATAATACGAACGACGTTTTGTAAATAATTTTTTTGAATATTTTTAATCAAATCTTCTTTTTTTGGACCATCACCTATCACCAACCATACTAAATTAGGAATTTTTTCCAAAATTTTTGGCAACAATCGAACCATGTGCGGAAATCCTTTACCATCTGCCATACGCCCGACAGAAATCAAAACTTTTTTACCATTAAGTGCCAACTTTGATCTCAGAAACTCCAAGTCTTCTTCTTTGGGTTGTTTTAAAAAGAAACTACCTGGACACGGATGTAAAATAACAATTTTATTTTCTAAATCTTCAAATCTATTTATTAATTTATTTTTTAAAAATTCCCCACTTACTACTATTTTTTCTGCACCATTACAAACTTTTTTTAACCGACGAGCTTTTCTTTTCAAACCAACTTCCAAATCCGTTCCATGAAAAAAAACTATATAAGGTATTTTGAAAAATTTTTTTAATAAATAAGCCACATATCCAGATGGTAGCACATGATGAACATAAATTTTTTCTATTTTTTCTTTTTTAATAATTTTTCTAATTTGAAAAAACATTCTTAACCATTTTGGCCAAATAAAAATAAAATAAGGATTGTAACGATAAGTTTTCCAATCATTTTTAGCATCAAACTCCTTATCCTCTTTTTGTTTTGGTGCATAAATAACTACTTCTTCTGCAGGTAAATTAGCGGTAAAATTATAAACATATGAGGCTATACCACCTATTTTTGGGGGATATTCCAAAGTAATAATTAAAGTTTTCATAAATTATCTATTTATGAGATAAATTTTTTAATATTTAAATCTTCGCGAGTCAAACCACCAAACACAAAAGCACCGGTTGTATAAATAATCGCTCCGGCAATAATACAAAAAAAGAAATTCCAATAATTTTGCAAATAAATAACTGCGGACATCATCAATAGCGCAGGCCAGAAAAATTTATTCAATAAACCAAGTACGTCTTTTATGGATAGGTGAATCACTTTTTGAACACGCCAGAAAGAAAATATAAATAAAATTACACTGCTAAGCAAAACTGCAAAAGCCGCCCCTACAACTCCGTATTTTGGTAATAAATATAAATTTAATAGCACACTTATTATCAAAGCCGACAAAACCAACAATGTTTGCTCCCCTTGTTTATTGACTGCATTAAGCAATGCGGCCATGGTGTAGTTGAGATAAGAAAATACCAAACTAAAGATAAGAACTTTGAGAACCGTTACCGACGGAGCGTAAGCGGTGGAATAAAAAGAAATTATAAATTTATCAGCAATAGCATAGATACCAAAAGTTAAGGGCATAGCGACAAGTAAAAGATAGCGCCACCCTTTCAATAATAGGTAAGCTATTTTTTCTTTATTTTCTTGAACAAACAAAGCTGAGATGGCCGGATACATACTAGCCGTCAAAGCTATCGGGATAAACTGAAAAGCAAAAACTATTTTATAAGGCACACTCC
>CAYRYH010000051.1:0-5425 GCA_964428525.1 uncultured Gammaproteobacteria bacterium
TTCTCTATCAAAAATTTCCGCTTTATTATTTTTTTCATTATGTTTGAGAAAATTTATCAGCGTGCCTTTTTTATTTTTCAATTTTCCTGTCACCAATGCAGAATATTCTTTTTTCATTTCATGATTTCTGATTTGCTCAGATAATCTACTTGCGCCTTTGCTAGTTTTGGCTAGTAGTACAATTCCGCTAACCGGTCTATCCAGACGATGAAGCAAACCAAGAAAAACTTTTCCTGGTTTATTATATTTTTCTTTGAGATAATCTTTGACCACATCCATCAAACAAACATCCCCTGTTTCATCCCCTTGAGTCGCTAAACCAGCCGGTTTGATGACGGCTATGAGATGGTTGTCTTCATATAATACTTTTAGCGTAGGCATAGGTTATACTAGTATGTACGAACTTACGAAATATTACGAAATTACGAACCGAACTGTCATCCTGAGTGAAACGAAGGATCCCTTAAACAATGCTTTAGGAACTAAGTTTAACTATAAGGGATTCTTCTCCGCCTAGGCGGATCAGAATGACGACCGTTCACAATCTTTAAATCTTGCAATCTTGTAATCTTTTAATGTTTTTATGCTATAATAGTATTACTAATTCTTAATTAAATCAATATGATCGGACAAATCGCTTTTTACCCTATCATCGGCTTGCCTTTGATAGCTTGGGGAGGAATTTTTACATTCCTTTGTTTTCTATTCACCACCTACATCGGCTATAAAAACATGCGAGGCAATATGACCATCCCGCCAAAGTGGCATTATCGTATGGCTTATATTTCTCTAGCAATGGGTTTTTTCCACGGCATGCTTGGTATTTTATCCATGCTTGGATATTAATCAAATTGCAAAATTACAAGATTGCAAGATTTAAAGATTAAAATTCGTCCGAAAGGGCGAATTTTGTTTTTGGGGAAAAAAAAGACTCCTACACATTACATGTAGGAGTATAAAGAATGAACGAAAATTTAAGAGAATTATACCTTTCGAACGGCGAGAAAACGCCAGTCACCACTCCAATCACGGTCAAACCAATAAAGGTTGAGGAAACGCTTGGAATTGTCCTTGCCGAGGTAAAGTACGAGGCGAATACCATCGCCATTGATCCAGAAAGAGCCAAGAGCAACTATGGGAAACTCTCTCTGAATTTCCGGATACTTCGCCCCAAAAGCCAAAAGTTCTGCAAGAGTAGCCGGACGAAGATTGTTCTTTTCCATGTGGAGAAGAACTTCCTCTGAGCTGGCTAATTTGTTCAGATGGACAAACTGAAAATCAACTTCGGATTTACCACTGCCTGTAATCGGGAAATGTTCGGCAGTGATATTTTCGTTGACCCAATCATACTTTCCCATTCCGATCATGTTGGTAAACGGTATTGCGTAATTCACACAAATTGATTTCTTTGTCTTAACAACAAGACCGGCAATCTGTTTACAAAGATCAGCATCCGTCAAGATGCGCTCCAAATCACTGTCGTTACCGCCGATGTCCAGGACGGCATTGACAATGGTCCTAAAAATTTCAAAAGCTTTTCCCATTCCCTTTAAAAAATCGCTTGTTTTTCTCATGGCACTCTCCTTCTACTGTTGGTTTGTCTCTTATAAACGCAACTTACGCTTATTTGGGACTTACCAGTTAAAATGCAAGAACACGATATTGTGGCACATTTTAATGGTTTTGTCAATAGGGTTTTGCTAAAGCTACGCCCTACAAGGTAGTCTAATTTAGCTAATATAAAAAAATTTAAATTCGTCCGAGAAGGCGAATTTTTTGGGCAAAAAAAAAGACTCCTGCACATTACATGCAGGAGTATAAATAACGAACCAAGAATCCAAGTGTCCAAGGAACAAGTACCAAGGACACAAGAAACCAAGAAAAATTATGATACCTTGCGGACAGCGAGGAAACGCCAGCAGTCATCCCAGTCGTCGCCAAACCAGTAGAGGTAGAGGCTACGCTCGGAGTCGTACCTGCCGAGGCAAGGCACGTTGCGAAGACCACCGCGACCGACCCAGGAAGAGCCCAAGCACGCAACGGGAAACTCCCGTTGAATTTCGGGATATTTCGCCCCGAAAGCCAAAAGTTCTGCAAGAGTAGCCGGACGAAGATTGTTCTTTTCCATGTGGAGAAGAACTTCCTCTGAGCTGGCTGATTTGTTAAGATGAACTAATTCAAAAGAAATATCCACCTTACCACTTCCCATAATCGGGAAATTTTTGGAAGCGATCTCACCATTGACATAGTCGTATTTACCGACTTTGATCATCTCGGCGAGCGACATGTTGTAATCCACAATGGCCGAATAAATATCATCAACAATTTTATTATTCTTGATAATATTTTCCGGATTAGAAAGAAATTTTTGAAAATTCTCTCTGTTAATTTTTCCTTTTTCTACCAGTTCCCAGAATTCTTTCATCTGGTTGGGTGTTACAAAATTTTTTCCCATCTTCATTCTCCCACATCTGATTGCTAAACGAAACTTTACGCCTGACACCATTGTCAAACATATTATTTTCTTAAAAACAAACAGACGCTAATTTGAAATAGCCGAAAGATTATTTCTACGGCTTTCTTTTGAACTACTTAAATTTAAATAAACCAAAAGAAAACCGCAGTAATTTATTTTTCAAAGAACGGAGTATCATAGCACATTTTGGCACTTTTGTCAAGAGGTAAACGTGGCTAATATTAACCAAACTGAAAACCAAAAAACCGCCCTTTCAAGCGATTTTTTAATATCCAATATCCAATATTCAATATCTATAATTCTAAAATCAAAAATCTAAAATCTAAAATTCTTACTTGCTCCATCTCCCAAAAATTCCACACGGCAACAATCTCCCACTTTTCTCTTCCTCAATCGTCAACGCCCCAATTTCAATCTTTCCCCCAAACTTTTTCTGCATTGGCAACAAACAATTTCCATATGCAATTGCAGAATATCCAGAAGCATAACCATTGATCAAATAAAATAATGGTTTATCGGTCAAAATTTGTTGTGTGGCATCAAGTAATTTCAAAAAATCATCTTCTATTTTCCACATCTCTCCTGTGGGGCCATGACCAAAAGCTGGTGGGTCCATGATGATGCCATCGTATTTTTTCCCGCGTTTAATTTCACGTTTTACAAACTCCATCGCATCGTCCAGTATCCATCGGATAGGTTTTTCAGAGAGTCCGGAAATTTCCGCATTATCTCTCCCCCAACCTATGGCACTTTTACTACCGTCAACATGACAAACTTTCGCACCATATTTTGCTGCGTACAAACTAGCCCCACCAGTATAACCAAATAAATTCAAAACATTCACTTCCTCGCCTTTTTTTGTTTTTTCTTCAATCAATGTTCCAAACCATCGCCAATTGGTTGCTTGTTCCGGAAATAAACCGGTGTGTTTGAAAGCACTGGGCTTGATCCAAAAATTTAAACCTTCATATTCTATTACCCAACGTTCGGGAATTGTCTTATTAAATTTCCAACCTGCATTTTTCCCCGCACGTTCAAAATAGCCATCCGCTTTTTCCCAAACACTTTCGCTCAAACTTTTTGGCCAAAGAGTTTGTGGATCTGGACGACGCAAAACAAACTCGCCATAGCGTTCTAGTTTTTCACCATCACCACTATCAAGCAGCGCATAATCCGCGCTTGGTTTAGATATTTCTACAATAGGATTAAACATAATTTTGAGCTAAATTAAGCAAAAATTGCCTTTATGAGAGTATTTTAGCTAAAATTAAGGAAAAAAGCAAGGCGGGGTATTGACAAAACCAATGATTTGTACTATACTCAATTAACGTACCTTTACATATAAATAGTGCTGAATTTTATTATTTTTTCTATAAGGAGGAAAAAATGGAAGGTTATTTAATGAATTTGGTAACATCGTTGGAGATAAGTTTTTTTCCCATGGTGTTTTTGAGTCTCGGAACATGTTGCAGTGGTTGCAATGATTTTTTTATAAAATCTTATCGGTCCAATTCAGAGCTTACTAACAGAAAAAAACCGGAAACCGAAAAAGAAAAGTTGGAAAAATTTCTCCAATTTGCAGAAAAAATGGAAAACCTCTTGCGCGATTTTCAAACCGTAGAAAATTATGAAAAAATAAGAGAGGTCCAATATTTTTTGGATAATGCTTTCTCTAAAATCGGGAAACCTAGTTTCAGACAAATAGCCGAACCGCTGAAACTCTTGCTTGAAAACAGGTATAGAGAGATCCGCACAGATGTTTCTGCAAAAAATGCAAAGAAAATTATTGGCAAAATTGAGTCAAACTCAAACAATGCGAAATTTTATTCCAACATTGAAAGAATGATAATTTTCAAAAACGAAACAATTTCCAGATTGTATTTGACTCCGTCAGATTTGATGATGGTCAGAAGTATTTGGGAAGAAAAAATTCTCAAAAAATTCAGAGATGTCACAAAATCTTCTTATGAAGATTTGTTTTTCAAGGCAAAATTGTTAAAAGACAAATATAAAATCAGAGAATTTCAAGATCTGATAACAAGCCTGGTATCAATTTTTGCCGTCACCCATGAAGAAGGAAATTCTTTGAGAGATGCTCTTAACGAAAATTATAAAAAACTTTCGTTAATCGAAACTTGGAATCTTCCTTTTTATGAGGCGCAGTTGAAAAAAGCGCAAAACAAAATAAAAACTCTTCAAACAGAGGAGCTTTCCGGTATTGATAAAATCAATCAGGAAATAACTCGTCTGAAAAAAACAGAGGAGTACTATTTGAAACTTATCTCCGCCTTAAAAGCGGAGAAAGAAAGAATAGAAAAAGAAAATTAAACCTTAAACCGCCCAATATTGGGCGGTCTTTTTTTACTCAACGGTTACGCTTTTAGCAAGGTTTCTCGGTCTATCTACATCTTTACCAAGTGCCACCGTAATATGATAAGCGAATAACTGAAGAGGTAAAGTGTTGAGCAAAGGTTCCAAAAGTTCCATTGTGAGTGGAACATAAATTGCACCATCAGTTAAAATACTTTATTTCTTAAATTTTAAGTTACGAACCAAAACACATTACAAAATCATTGTAATTCTCTTGATACCTAACAATACCATTATCAAAAATCCATTTTTTACCATGGCTTTGCGGTCTTGTAAATTCACATTCTGCTTCAAAATTTTGATTACTACAATCATATTCTGCCAACACAAGACCTTTTTGATTATTTGCGTTGATTTTTCTACACTTTTCTAATCCTACAGACTCATATTTTCCTTGCAACTCTCCTAATTCAGGATTGGTAACCACACAAAGTCCTTTGCAATCTTTAGAGCTATTACACGGCTTGCCAGCATCTGAAATAAAATAACATTTCTCTATACGACCCTTACTACCACAATCATAAGTTATTTCTCCGCCAATATTTTTACATATAACATTTTTAACAATATATCCCGGAG
>CAYRYH010000052.1:0-5143 GCA_964428525.1 uncultured Gammaproteobacteria bacterium
GTAGAATCTCCTACAAAAGCCAAAACAATTTCTCGCTTTTTGGGCTCTAATTACACAATTAAGTCCTCTTTTGGTCATATAAGAGATTTGCCTAAAAGCAAAATCGGGATTGATATTGAATATGATTTCAAACCTCAGTATGTAGTTTCCAAAGACAAAACCAAAATTGTTAAAGAATTGCAAGCTGCAGCTAAAAAAGCGGATGAAATAATACTCGCGAGCGATGAGGATCGTGAAGGAGAAGCTATTTCTTGGCATTTGGCAGAAATTTTGGATTTGAAAAACAAAGAAATCAAACGTATTACTTTCCACGAAATTACCAAACACGCGATTGAAGAAGCCATGAAACACCCTCGTAAACTGGATATGAATTTAGTTGATGCCCAACAAGCTCGTCGTGTACTTGATAGATTAGTAGGTTATGAACTATCCCCTTTTCTCTGGCGCAAAGTAGCCAAAGGATTATCCGCCGGTCGTGTTCAATCTGTAGCTGTACGTTTGGTTGTTGAACGTGAACGCGAAATCAAAGCTTTTAATATTGAAGAATATTGGAGTTTGAGTGGATTTTTTGCCAAAGACAAAAGTGAATCATTTGAAGCAAAACTTCATTCTATTGCGGACAAAAAATTGGATAAGATGGACCTCAAAGATACTTCCGCTGTAGAAAAAATAGTGAAAGATTTGGAAAAACAAAAATACACCATACAAAATTTAGAGAAAAAACAAACGAAACGCAATCCTCTACCTCCGTTTACTACTTCCACTCTACAACAAGAAGCCAATAATACTCTGGGCTTTTCTGCCAAACAAACAATGATGTTGGCACAAAAATTATATGAAGGTGTGGAAATGGGCACACAGGGACACGTCGGTCTCATCACTTACATGAGAACTGACGCAGTAAATTTATCAGAAAAATTTTTAAAAGAAGCCAAGGAAGTGGTTGAAAAAGAGTTTGGTAAAAAATATTCTTTGTCTGAACCGAGATTTTATAAAAATAAAAATAAAAATGCTCAAGAAGCTCATGAAGCTATCCGTCCGACCGATGCTTTTCTTACTCCAAAATCAGTAGAGCCTTATTTGGACAGAAATCAATATCGACTTTATGATTTGATTTGGCGTCGAGCCGTGGCCACTCAAATGGCTGAAGCAGAGATGAACTCTGTAAGTTTGGATATCGTGTCTGATAATAATTATTTATTTCGCGCTACAGGACAAACTATACTTTTTGAAGGTTTTTTGAAACTTTTCCCAGAAAAATCCAAAGAAAATGCTTTGCCTGAATTAAAGATAAATGATACTGTAAATTGTTTGGAATTAAAACCAGAACAACATTTTACTGAACCACCGGCTAGATATTCTGATGCAACTCTAGTCAAAGCTATGGAAGAGTTTGGCATTGGTCGTCCTAGTACTTATGCTCCGACCATCGCCACAATTGAAAGTCGTGGATATGTTGATCGTGATGAAAAAAAACGCCTCGCCCCTACAGATATCGCTTTTTTGGTAAACGATGTATTGGTGGAACATTTTGCACAAATTGTAGATTATAAATTTACCGCTGAAATGGAAGAGTCACTCGACGATATCGCTGAAGGTACAAAAAAATGGGCACCGGTAATTTCCGCTTTTTATACTCCTTTCAAAGAAAATCTGGTTGTCAAAGATAAAGAGTTAGTAAAAAAAGATATTGTAGAAGAAGAAACAAATGAAGTTTGTGAAAAATGTGGTAAGCCAATGGTAATAAAAACTTCTCGTTATGGAAAATTCTTGGCTTGCACCGGATATCCAGAATGTAAACATACCAAAAATATAGGTCGGGATGGTAAAATAGAAGAAAAAGCCAATGACGAACCAACAGGTGAAAAATGTGAAAAATGCGGCGGAGATATGGTCCGCAAAATTGGGCGCTTTGGGCCATTCTTGGCTTGCGCCAATTATCCTAAATGTAAAAATATCAAAAGCATTGATGTAAAAATGGATATGAAATGTCCGAAATGTAATGTTGGTGATATTGTGCAAAAACGTAGTAAACGCGGAAAAATATTTTTTGGTTGTAGTAAATATCCAGATTGCGATTTCGCACTTTGGGAAAAACCAACTGGAAAATTTTGTGAGGAATGCAAAGCACCGATGATTACAGATCGTAAAGGTGTAGAAAAATGTAGTAGCAAAGAATGTCCGACTAATGAAAAATAAATAAAAAAATTCTCCTTAATACGGAGAATTTTTTTATTCGTGATGATTAGTGTTAAAATTAGTGTTTTCTAAAGCGAAACACCTCCCCATGGGGGAAGTGTTTCTAAAATTGCACCACGCCTAGAAGCCTTAATGCCTTTGGTAATGCCAAGGTTCTGGCGCAATGCAAGATTATAATAACAAAAATCGATAGAAAAAGCAACTACCTAAATTATCAACTTTTAAATTTGGGTTTTAAACCCACAATATTTTCACATCTTTTTATTCGTGAAAATTCGTGTAGAAATTTGTGTTTCCTAAATAGCAAAACTCCGTTTCCAATAAATTAGAAACGGAGTTGAGCCAGCTTTAAAGGCTATCTTGACATTACCACCGATACTATAGCACATTTTTAACATCTTGTCAAGACCTGTAAATCGCGTTATTATATAAGATAGATAAAATATATATGAAAAAACCTTGGTTTTTTGATCTTGAAAAAAATCTAACTCCGGAAATGCTTTATAAGGAGTTAAAAATATATTGCTCCAACAACGATGTTGAACGGGCTATTTTTGCTTATGATTTTGCTTTTGAAGCACACAAAGGAGCTATGAGATCATCAGGCGAACCCTATATTACTCATCCCCTGGCCACCGCTCATTTTTTGGCTAAGATGAAAATTGATGTAAACATAGTTATTGCAGCACTTCTTCATGATGTGCCAGAAGATACAAATGTGACACTAGAAGAAATTGAAGAAGTATTTGGTGAAGATATAGCTAGCATGTTAAAAGGTATTACCAAATTAGGTAAATTGAAATATCGTGGACTTGAAAGATATATCGAAAATCTACGAAAAATGTTTTTGGCCATGGCTGAGGATATGCGCGTAATGATTATCAAATTTGCCGACAGAATTCACAACTTAAAGACTTTGGATTTTGTGGAAATACAAGCTAAACGATATCGCATTGCCAAAGAAAGTTTAGAAATTTACGCACCCATCGCCAATCGTCTTGGCATGGGCGAGTTCAAAGGCGCCCTTGAAGACCTGTCTTTTCCTTATGTTTATCCCGAAGAATACGAGAAAGTAAAAACAATTCGCAATAACTTCATAGAAGAATCTGAAGAATATTTGGAAGAAATAATGGAAATGGCAAAAGCTGAATTAAATAAAAATGACATAGAAGTAATAGATATACACGGAAGAAAAAAACAACTTTATAGCTTATATCAAAAATGCTTAGCAAAAAATTGGATGGTTGATAAAATTTACGACATAGTGGCTTTGAGAATTATCGTCAAGGATATTTCTGATTGTTATGCTGCGCTTGGCATCATCCATAAGCTTTGGAGACCTTTAAAAGGCCGGATAAAAGATTATATTGCTCAACCAAAACCAAACGGATATCAATCGCTACACACTACTGTTTTTTGTGATGATGGTAAAATAGTGGAATTTCAAATCCGCACACAAGCAATGCACGATGAATCAGAATATGGTATCGCTGCACACTGGCATTATGACGAAAAAGGACGTTCTAAAATAGCCAGCAAAGATATTCCTTGGGCCAAAGAATTGGCCAAAATTCAAAAAGAACTTTTGAACAACATGTCTGATTTAGAAAATCTAAAATTAGATTTTTTCCAAAATAGAATTTTTGTTTTTACTCCAGTAGGCGATGTAATTGATTTACCAGAAAATGCAACTCCTGTGGATTTTGCTTATCAAATTCATACAGATGTAGGTAATAAATGTACTGGTGCAAAAATTAACGAACAAATGGTAAGTTTGGATACTCCTCTAAAAAATGGCGACGTAGTGGAAATAATTGTAGATAGAAATAGAAAAAAACCAAACAGTGATTGGTTGGACTTTGTCAAAACTAATAGCGCAAAAGCAAAAATCAAAGAAGCTCTTGCTCACAATAAAAGCGGATGGTTAAAAATGCTTATACCGCCTTTAAAAAAATAATCCCGATTTAACCGGGATTATTTTTTTATTAAAAAGATTGCAAAAATTACAAAGATTTAAAAGATTATTCCAATCCAGTGATTTTACGAATAATTTGAGCTAGCTCCTCTTTGGAATAATAAGAAATATTGATATTACCACTTTCACCTCGAGATGATATAGAAACCTTTGTTCCCAAAACTTCTCTTAATTTTTCCTCCAAAAATAAAAGATTGGCATCTCTTTTTGAAACAGATTTTTTAATCTTTATTTTTTGAGCTTCTCGTTCCAATTCACGAACAGTTATTTTTTGTCCAAGCATAGAAGACAGGGTTTCCAAACGCTGTTTATCATCTGGCAATGAAAGCAAAGCTCTCGCTTGTCCAGTATTGATTTTTCCTTCAACCAAAGCTTCTTTTACCTTTTCTGGTAACTCAAGTAAGCGAATGGTATTAGCGATTGCAGAACGACTCTTCCCTACTCTTTGAGATACTTCTTCTTGGGTTAGGTTAAATTCTTTTATCAATCTTTCATAAGCAAAAGCTTCTTCCAAAGAATTCAAATCTTGCCGTTGAATATTTTCTATCAACGCTACTTCCACTTTTTCTTGTTCTTGATATTTTTTGACTATTGCCGGAACTGTAATCAAACCGGCAATTTTAGAAGCTCGCCAACGACGCTCTCCGGCAATAATCTCATAGGTTCCATCTGGTTTCTCCGCTAAAATCAACGGTTGTAAAACTCCATGTTTTTTGATACTTTCAGCCAATTCATCCAACAGTTCAGGTTTAAAATTTTTACGTGGCTGTTTTGGATTGCTAAAAATTTTACTCAATGGAACAAACCATAAATTATTTTCTGAATTTTTTTCTTCTTTTTTAACAATTGGTTTTTCCGAATTGACTAAATTACTCGGTCTTGAAACAGGAGGTGTCACGACTGAGTCTTTTTTTATATTATTATTAGACGAAATTAAAGCGCCTAAACCTCGGCCTAGAGACATAGATT
>CAYRYH010000053.1:0-4987 GCA_964428525.1 uncultured Gammaproteobacteria bacterium
CACGTCGCTCGACTTGCATGCCTTAAACACGCCGCCAGCGTTCATCCTGAGCCAGGATCAAACTCTTAAAAAAGAGTGTGAATCCATCCTCAGTATAAATACTGAAAAATAGGATTTACTAAAAAATTTATAATAGAATGGGAATCTGATAAAAAATTATCAGACCCTTTCAGTGGATGTCTTCTTACCACTTTTGTATTGTCAACGTACTTTCTTTCCAAAATTTTAGAAAGAAAAAAGAGAAACCCAAAATTTGAAGTTGCTCTTTTCTCTTTCCAGTATCCCTCTTAACGGGACTTAGAAGATTGTTAAATTGTAGAGTTGCGTTTTTGCCTTTATTTGGGTTAATTTTTGTAAGAGAAATATAACAATTATTTAGCTTATTGTCAAGCGGTAGTGTTGTGGATAACTATCCTTAAAAAAATGCTTTTTATTTTTGCTTTTTCTTACGCCAATTTTCAATCAAAGCATGGTTACCGGAAAGTAATATTCTTGGCACTTTTAAACCCATAAAATTTTCTGGTCTGGTGTATTGTGGATACTCTTTGTTAGACTTCAGTCTTCGGTCTTCGGTCTTCGCTTCGTTCTGTCGTCTGTAGTCTGTAGTCTGTAGTCCATTATGCGTTTCTTCTTTTAGAGATTCTGCGTTACCCAATACTCCCGGAATTAAACGGCTAACTGCTTCAGTGATAGTTAGCGCGGGTAATTCTCCTCCGGCTAAAACATAATCCCCAACAGAAATTTTTTCATCTACGAATTTATAAACACGCTCATCAAATCCTTCATAACGTCCACAAATAAAAACTAGGCGATCATATTTTTTGGCGAATTTTTCCGCCATTTTTTGATCGAACTTTTTTCCCGCTGGATCCATCGCGAGAATTTTTAATTTAGAATTTTTAATTTTCAATTTCTTCCCCTTAGAATCTACAACCCCAAGTTTTTTTAAACAATCAAAAATAGGCTGGACTTGTAATACCATCCCTGGTCCCCCACCATATGGGCTATCATCTACATGATTTCTTTTGTCCAAAGTATAATCACGAAAATTATGTGAAATAATTTTGATCAAATTTTTCTCCTGAGCTTTTCCCAAAATACTTTTACTACAATAATCATTTATAATTTCAGGAAAGATTGTTAATACATCAAAACGCATATATTTTATTTAATTTCCGTTCCACCCCACTCTACAATCGTGAACCCTTTTCTTTCAAACGGCTGTATAATTTGTGGAACAATATCTATTTGTTTATCCAACGGTTTAAAAACCATAAATACCCTGAGCATTGAATCTGGCTTTGGAGTAATTGTCAGTGGTGCCATATTTGTATATTCTTCACCAACAAAACGAATTAAATTATATTTATTATCTTTCATCTTAGGATACCACCAAACAATAAATTCGTTGTATTCTCTAGGAGTAAGTCCTAATTTTGACAAAGTCTCTTGTAAAAATTCTCTGGTATCTTCACCTTTAACTACAAAACCACTTGATAAATCCCAATTTACTTTTTTACCAAATTCCCCTTCCCAAAACAAATAACTATATTCTTGGTTATCCGACTGATCAATCAAATGTCCATCCGGATAAGCAATCACATCCCAACCTTTTATGCTTTCATTATATTTTGGATAGTCCGCAATTAATTTTCCTTGAAAATCTAATTCGACTTTAACATTTTGTTTTTGGGTAGGATAAAGATAGATAACTGGTTTACCCCCAACTTGATATAAGGGATCATTTTCTTGATTATTACCAAAATTTCGATTATTTCCAACATCATTCAAAAAAGGACAAAGTATCCCTATATCAAGAAAATTTGGCATATATCCGGCTCTGGTCAATCCTGCCCAACTTAAAAAGATTATAACAAAAATTATACTATATACTATTATTTTAATTTTTTTTGTTTTGTTAATTGGTGGTTGCAACTCCATATGTTAAAAATAATTTATTAATTATTTTATATAATCCCAATGACACATTTTTGGTTCATTTTTATCAAAATCCCAAACGTGCATTGAGCCACCCAAACATTCTTCCCACCATTCGCAGTTTTCACACTTACTACATTTGGTTCTGTTTGGATCGCGAAAAAATTTGAATTTATTATTCCACACTTCTGAAAATCTATCCGTTTTTACATTACCTTGAATCAGTTCTGGTCGGCGTGGAACATTGGGACAAACAAAGATATCTCCATTATGCAAAATACTTCCCACATTTATACCAGTATTACAATAAAAGAAGTGTCCTCTGGTTTCTTTTTCCAAATCCAATCCCAAAAAACCGGCACACCCGTATTTTACTTCAACTTTTTTATTTTTCTTTCTCTTTTCTTGAATAAATAATAAGAGCTTCTTTAATTGAGGTGGGGTTAAAAGTAATTTATCATTATGTTCGGCACGACCAATAGGATCTACATTCATAGCGCGCCATGAAGTAATGCCAAGCGGTAAAAATGTTTGATACATTTCTTCCAATTGATTTATGTTACCTTGGTGAACAGATGTGGTTATCTGTAAATCACTCAAAAAATTGGCTTCGGCTAATAACTTTACAGCATTAATCGCTCTGTCATAAGCCCCTGGAGTTCCACGAAATTCATCGTGATCTTTACCCAAGCCGTCAATACTGACTACTACCGTTAACATGCCTGCGTCTTTTAATTTTTCTACAGTTTTCTCATCTACCAAAAAACCATTTGTTACCATACCCCAACGAAACCCCAAAGAGTGTGCGTATTTCATCACTTCAAAAATATCCTGACGCAAAAGCGGCTCTCCTCCGGTAATGGCCAACATTATATTCTTCGCATCAAAATCTTCCGCTAATTCTTTAAATGTTTTTTTAATTTCCTCAGTTGTTAATTCACCCGTACATTGTTTGTGTCCGGCACTACTGCCACAATGCGCACAAAAAAAGTTGCAATTCAGCGTGCATTCCCAAAATAAATAAGTGAGCGGATGTTCCGCTCGCATTTTTTGTTTATACATTGACCATACTTTGAGTTGACCAGTTTTGAGAATTTTTTTAAACATACAATTTTATTTCTTACGTTTCTTATAAATAATAATACCCGCTATTATAATAACCGGAATAGCCAAAAACGACAATATTGAAAATAAAATCGATAAATTGATTTGCCATCTAGGGACAATCTCTTCACGCACCATCGGGCCATAAGCCGCTTGTTGAAGTTGTTGGGCCAACGTTGTGTTAAGAGACAACAAAATAAAACTTACAGTTAAAATAAAATATTTATAAATAGAATTTTTCATAATTTATCGGATAAATTAAGTTTGTTTTTTATTGAACGACGACGAAGTGTTTTGATTATAAACACCCCCACCCCGATAATCAACGCAATTATTAATGATATCGGCAACCACATTTCTTTAAATACAGTCCAAAACGTCGATTGTTGTTTTACAAGAAACACCCCATACAAATCTTGCATTTGATTACCATCTGATTGTGCTGAAACCAAAGCAATACCTGAAAAAATAGACGAAATAAAACCAATCAAAAATCCTTTAAATTTATTAATAAAAATTAAAATTTTGGACATATTTTAATCATGTTTTATCTGTATTATTAAATTGTTTATTTTTTTTCTTGGTCAACCGAGTAATTCCCACAATAAAAATAATAGGGAGAACAAATATATTTCCAACTAAACGTGGGAGAATCATAAAGGTGTCTATAATTTTTTCTTTCAAATTTGTTTGGCCTATCATCCCCCAATCACCCTCCATTGGCCCGTAAACAGTTTGGCTAAATAACTGAGTTTTGGAAAATAAAATAAAAAGCAAAATAATATTTAACAAACCAAGCAACCATAAAGAATATTTTTTTATTTTTGACCAAAAACCAGAAGTTGATTTATTAAAAATAGCTACCAATAAAATAATAAAGAATATAACTGCAAGGCCAATAGAAATAATATCAACAGTATTTTCAAAAGTTAATACCGGTTCTTTGTCCAAACTCAAACTATTTATATTTAGTTCATTGTTCATAATTTATTAGATATATTATTATCTATTTTTTTAGTAGCACGACGACGCAAATCTTTGATTATATAAAATACTAAACCAACAAATAATATAAAGGTAATTGATAATGGGAGCCACATTTCTTTAAATATAGTCCAGAGTGTCGGTTGTTGTTTTACAATAAACATTCCATACAAATCTTGCATTTGATTACTATCTGATTGTGCTGAAACAAAAACAATATCTAAAAAAACAGACGAAATAAAACCAATAAAAAATCCTTTACACTTACTAATGACTGTTAAAATTTTAGACATACTTAATTATGACTTATTTATAATATTTGATAATAAACTATTTCTTTTACTCTTAAAATATAAAAATATTTTGATAGTTAATTTGGGAATAATTAAAAATATAAACAGATATGTAATTATTTGTGCTGTAGTCCCAGCAACTGCAGTGGGTAAATTTTGGATATCATAAGGACCAAAATCATCATTATGATATTGCTTTACTACAAAATAGGCTTCTAAAAATATTAAAATTAAAATAACAGACCAAACTACCAGCCTAATTAGTTGTCTTTTATAAACAGACGGATCAACCGGTAATTGATTGGTATTTTTATTTTTTCTTCTAATGTATTTTACCAACCCTATCAACCAAACCATTGTGATAATTGGGAAAAACACAAAACTAAGAATGGATTCTAAAAAAAGATACACAGGTGGTGGAGTAAATGGTCCATATCCTGTTTGAGTCATGATATCTTCTAATCTTATACTGCTAGTTGCCACTTGAGCAAACACAGCTTTGGTCTTAACTAAAACCACTGTTATTATTCCAATAATGACTGCTCCCAATTTTTTATAATTCATAATAATTTCAATAACATACTCACTTATTATAGCTTATTGCTATCAATATGACAAATTATACCCTCTAAAACAAAACTACCCGACGCTGAGCGTCGGGATAGTCG
>CAYRYH010000054.1:0-4756 GCA_964428525.1 uncultured Gammaproteobacteria bacterium
TTAGATTTTAACTTGCAATTTTGACTTTTAAATTTTGACTTTTAAATTTTTTATGTATAAATATAGACCAGTAGTATTGATAATATTAGACGGTTGGGGTGTGGCGCCGAAAGGTCCGGGCAATGCCGTAACTTTGGCTAAAACTCCTGTTTTGGACAAACTTTGTCGACAATATCCCGTCTCTACTTTGCAAGCTTCCGGCGCGGAAGTAGGTTTGAGTTTTGGAGAAATGGGAAATTCCGAAGTGGGGCATCTCAATATTGGTGCTGGCAGGGTTTATTATCAAACTTTACCTCGTATTGACAATGAGATGGCTACTGGTAAATTTAGGAAAAATCCTGTTTTTTTGCAAGCGATAGAACATGTTAAAAAACATAATTCCAAACTTCATCTGATGGGGTTGATAGGTGGTGTTGTTCATAGTAATGAAAAACATTTGTTTGAATTGTTGGCGACAGCCAAAGAAAACGGATTAAAAAATAAAGTTTTTATCCATCCTTTTTTGGATGGCAGAGATTCTATTTTTGATTCAGGAAAATATTTTACTTCTAAACTACAAGATGAAATTAAAAAAATTAAATTAGGAAAAATCGCTTCTTTGTCTGGTCGTTATTATGCTATGGATAGAGACAACCAATGGGATAGGACAGAAAAAGTTTATAAAATGTTGGTTGAAGGTGTGGCAGAAAGACAAAGTAATGATCCATTAAAAGCCATAGAAGAATCTTATGCGGAAAAAAATTATGATGAAGAATTTTTGCCAACAGTGATTACGGAAAAAAATGCTCCTTTGGCAACAATATCTGATGATGATGCAGTAATTTTTTTCAATTTTCGCGCAGACAGAGCACGTCAATTAACCAAAGCTTTTGTATTGCCGAGCTTTGATAAATTTCCTAGAAAAAAATTGAATAATTTATTTTTTGTCACCATGACTGAATATGAAAAAGAGTTGCCTGTAGAAGTTGTTTATGAACCAATAGTTTTGCATAATGTTTTGGCTGAAGTGGTGAGTAAAGCTGGTTTGAAGCAGTTACATATTGCTGAAACTCAAAAATACGCACATATAACTTTCTTTTTAAATGGCTTGATAGAAGAGCCTTTTCCAGGTGAAGATAGACTTATCATACCTTCTCCTAGAGTTTCCTCTTTTGAAGAAAAGCCGGAAATGTCAGCCAAAGAAATTACCAAAAAAGTTTTGAATGCTATTGATGAAGGAAAACATGACTTCATAGCGATAAATTTTGCCAACGGCGATATGGTTGGTCATACTGGAAATCTGGAAGCAACTGTTGAGGCTGTAGAATTACTTGATAAATGTGTAGGAGAAATTGTGGAAAAAACATTATTGAAAAATGGCGCACTTGTGATTACTGCTGATCATGGTAATGCAGAAGAGATTTTTAATCTTCAAACCGGTGGTATGGATAAAGAACATTCTACTAATCCTGTTCCTGTTTATATTGTGAGTAGTGATTTATCCGGTCAGGCTGGACCGGCCGGTGATCCACCAGAAGGTGATTTGAGTTTATTGTCTCCTGTGGGTATTTTGGCCGATGTTGCACCGACAATCTTAAATTTATTGGGAATACCTCAACCAAAAGAGATGAATGGGAGAAGTCTGGTGTGAGTCTATAAAGTCCGTAAAGTCTATAAAGTCCGTAAAGTTAAATTTATGAAAATTGAAAAATTTGAAGATATTATTGCTTGGCAAAAAGCCAAACAAATAACAATAATAATATTTAAGATTTTTGAACTATCACGAGATTATTCATTTAAAGACCAAATTCAACGAGCAAGCGTTTCTATAATGAATAATATTGCCGAAGGTTTTGAAAGAAGAGGGGATAGGGAGTTTAAAAAATTTCTGTTTATTGCTAAGGGTTCTTGTGGTGAAGTGAGATCAATGCTTGATTTAGCTTTCAGTTTAAAGATTATTCAGCGGCGTGATTATGAGAATTGTTATCAGTTATCGGTAGAAATTTCGAGATTGATTTCAGGATTAATAAAAGCATTAAAAGATTAAAAAATCCGCAATATGCGGATTTTTTGACTTTATAGACATTATGGACATTAAGGACTTTATAGACTTCTTTGCATTTTCCCTTTTATCTCATTTACAATCAAATCCTCGGCTTTTTTAATGTCAGTATCTTTAAGAATAAAAGTCGCTTGTTTTTTACTACCTACAGGAGAAAATTTTTGAGATAAATATAAAGCATCTTTTTCTTTTTCAGCAACCAAAATATTTTTGACTTCTTTATTTTTTGTTTCATAAACGAGTAATACAGCTTTGGCATCTGGTGAATTTCCGATAAGTTCATTTATAATATCTTTTATTTCTTCTTCTGTGGTTCCAGTTTTATTAAAATCTTCAGTAGACAAAGTTGTCCAAAAAAGTCCGGTCGACTGATCATTTTGTAATTTGGTCAAAGCTTGACCCCAGAGTTTCAAAGACGAAATAGTTTTTGTGCGATATAGATTTTGAACGATGAGTTCTCGGTCAGCTCCCAAATTCATTAATTTGCTGGCTAGATTTAGAGTGTAGGGAGTTACGTTCTGAGTTTTGAAACTTTTGGTTTGGGCTATCATGCCGGTAAGCAATGCTGTAGCAATGTCTTTATCTATTAAACTTTCGTTTATTTTGCCCAAACTGTTAAAAATTATTTCACAATTAGAAGTCGCGGTAAGTTCATTGAAGTTCACATGTCCGAAATTTTCATTTCCTGCATGATTATCAAAATTAACTATCGGTGTGCGATAAAAAAGATCAGTATTGTTAAAAAATATTTGTCCCAAGGCTTCCAGATCAGCAACTCCGACAGTGATTATCAAATCATATTTATAAGTGGATTGAGCGGTGCGTAAATCGTTTTTGGTAATAAAACCTTCTTTCGGTGTGAGGAAAATAGACAAAGTACTATCCTTGACGTCGTAAGAAATAGTTTCAAGTTTTGTTCTGGAAATATCAACCTTGATAATCATTTTTTGTAAATTTGTGATAGCTGGCTTGATTTTTTCCGAGCCTTCCAAGAAATTTAATTGTTTGAGAGGTTGAAAATCCTCCGAAACAATTTCGGCGAATTTACCTGTTTTTTTGATATATTTTTTCAAGGCCAAAGCACCGGCTATACAATCTTCGTTATTTTTGTTAGCAAAAATAATCAGCGTGCTTTTGCTGTTTTCCAATAGCTTTTTCAATTGTTCTGTAGTATTAAACATAAATTTCAAATCGCCCTGTTTCTCTCCGTTTGTTCAGGAACTAACCATTGTATTATAAAGATTGAAAAGTGTCAAGAGGGGGTTTTTTGGCTTTAAAAAACGATTATTATAGCACATTTTAGCTATTTTGTCAATAGTCTGTTTTGGCTTATATTAGCCAAAACATATTTTAAAATATTGTGATATTTTTCATATTTATTTTTTACTTTCAATTTTCAACTTTCAATTTTCAACTTTTTACCCTGTGGATAGTTTTTGTTTTGTAATTTTAGCCAAAAGATGTTATAATAGATTCATCCAAATTAAAAAATTCATGTTGTCTTTTTTTGGAAAAATCAAAAATATTTTTGCTAAACCTAATAACAAAAAGGTTCTAGTTTTTGTTTGTTTGTTTGTTTTATTCGGGGTTATGTTTTTTGTAGAGCCAGTCAAGGCAATAGTTCTTACTGCTGAAGGTATGAAGCAAGCCCTTCTGGAGTTTGTAGCAGGATTACTTTTTGGTATATCTAGTTGGTTTATCAAGATGACGGTTTGGATTTCTCAAGTGTTTATCGTAATAGCTTCTTATAGTAATTTTATAAATTCTAGTGCCGTGAAATTGGGCTGGGTTTTGGTGCGTGATGTTGTGAATATGTTCTTTGTTGTTATTTTATTGGTCATTGCTTTTGCAACTGTGCTTGGTTTAGAACAGTATGAATGGAAAAAATTATTAGTAAAATTGGTTTTTGCCGCTGTATTAGTAAATTTTAGTCGGTTGATTTGTGGGGTTATCATAGATGTGGCACAAGTTTTTATGATGACTTTTGTTAACGGTTTTGCTGCAACCGCCGGAGGTAATGTCATCAATGGTTTGAATTTAAACAGTCTTTATCAGTTCAGTGAAAATGCTGCTAGTAAAAATTTAGCGAAAACCGAAGATATACTGATTACCGGGGTAGCTGCAGTGTTCTTTAGTTCTATTAGCATGTTTGTTTTGGGTGCTTATTTGATAGTTATTTTGGCGCGTGTAGTGACATTGTGGACTTTGATAGTTTTGTCGCCGATAGCTTTCATGAGCAGTGTTTTGCCGGCCACTCAAAAATACGCTTCTGAATGGTGGAAAGAATTTAATAACAATGTTTTGGCCGGACCTCTTTTGGCTTTTTTCTTTTGGTTGTCATTTGCTATAGTCGGAAGTGGAAATGCTTTTCAAGAAGTTTTACCGACCGATGATTCTCGTTATGCCACAGAGGGTATTTTTGCCGATACCAGTTCCGGGGTAGCAAAAGCTATGGACTGGGGAGCTATGGCTTCTTTTGCTATTGCCATTGCTTTGCTTATGACTGGGGTGAAAAAGACTCAAGAGCTTGGAGTATCTGGAGCTAGTGCTTTGGGTAAAGCTATGAGTACCGCTACCAGAGTAGCCAAAGTTGCTTCCGGTGTTGCTGCGGTTGGTTGGGGAGCGGGGAAGGTTGTACAAGGGGGTAAATGGGCGGCCAAAGGAGTGGCGATGAAGATGCCAATTGTAGGTGGTGATTCTTGGAAGAGAAGAGGT
>CAYRYH010000055.1:0-4739 GCA_964428525.1 uncultured Gammaproteobacteria bacterium
CGACTTTCTTTCAAAATAGTTTTGCATTTTAAACATGGCAATCCTTTGCGCATATATACTTTCAATTTATCCACGTAACTTCCTTTTTTACCATAACAATCTAAATAATCATCAGCCGTAGTTCCTCCACACTTTATTGAAATTTGCAAAATTAAACGTAAGCCTTTATAAAGTTTTTTGATTTCTTCTTTTTCCAAATCCCCCACCCTCCTATCTGGTAAAATACCAGCACAAAAACAAGCTTCCACAGCATAAATATTTCCTATTCCAGCAATAAATTTTTGGTCAAGTAATATTTGTTTTATTTTGCTTTTCGGTTTGGTTTGAAGTAATTCATCAAATTTTTTCAAAGTAAAATTTTTATCCAACGGCTCCGGCCCATAAATATTTTCCAATAATTTTGGCATTTCTTCTTTTTTAACTAATTTCAAATAACCAAATTTGCGAACATCTTTAAAATTTAATCGGTTTTTACCGCTCAATTTCAAAACCAAATGGGTATGTTTATCTTCGGGGGTGTTCCAAAGATATTTCCCGGTCATTTTCAAATGCGTCAATAGAACATAGCCATTGTTTAATTCCAAAATCAATAATTTAGCTCGGCGATTTACGCCAATAATTTTTGCTCCTATCAATATTTTCAAAAATTTATTTTTCGGTAAATTTATCATTTTTGCCGGACCAAAAAAATCAGCAGACAAAATCTTTTTGCCGGCTGTTAGTTTATCCAACTGTCTTTTGATTGTTTCAACTTCAGGTAGTTCGGGCACAATGCAAAAAATTTAAAAGTTAAAATTCAAAATGCAAAATTGCAATTAAAAATTTAAAATTAATCGTCCCGATTTATCGGGACACCAAAGTTTTGACTTTTGAGTTATATAACTATCTTCCCTTCCCCCAATAAACCCTCCAACTCTTTTTTAAGATTATCGTCAAATATTATTTGATACTGCGTCTTTATAGTCTTCCCGCCCACTCGTAAATAAACTTGCACTCCACCGGGATATTTAACTAAAATATTTTTGATATTATCAGCTTTATCTTTTACTTCATTTAATGACAATATCAAAGTTACTGATTCTTCATTGATTTTTTCATTTTTATTATTATTGTGAGAAATATGTGTTTGTCCCATAGAAAGTTGTTGGGCTATGGAATCGAGATTTTCTGGAGTTATTTCAAAAGCTTTTTCTACAAAAAGTTTGTCATCTCCCTCTTCTTCGCTAGTTTTACCGATAACACAAACAACACTGCCTTCCACCCAAACATCTTTGGTGGTTTCATAAGTTTTTGGAAAAACTAATAATTCCAAAGTATCGGTCAAATCAGCTATATTGACAAACATCATGGTTTTTCCACTACGTGTAATTTTTTTCTTGGCACTTTCTATGATTCCCCCTACTGTCACCCATTGTCCACGAGTTTGAGAAGATAATTCATTGATAGGCAAAAAACATCCAGCTAATTTCAGAGCGTATGGTTCAAAAGGGTGCGCGGTAACATACACACCGAGCAGTTCTTTTTCCCACATCAACATTTCATCTTTGGTTGCCACTGGCCCATCTTTGATTTTAACTTTATCATTGAAACCAATACTACTACCGGCAAAAAGAGAGTTTTGTTTGGTATTATTTTGTTCGTTATTTTGTCTGACAAAATTAAGTAAATTTTCAATATTAGAAAGTAATACCCCGCGATCATAACCAAAAACATCCAATGCTCCGCATTTGATAAGTGCTTCTAGAGATTTTTTATTCAAATCTTTATCCGTTACTCGTTTGAGAAAATCTTCCAGATTTTTATATTTACCTCCTTCTTTGCGAGTATGATAGATAACATCAGCAATATGTTCGCCTAAATTTTTTACCCCGTTTAATCCAAAACGGATGTAAGGCGTTTTGTCATGCCGAACTTGATTTTGCATCTCCCCAGAAGACTTAATGGGAGATCCTGAAACAAGTTCAGGATGACCGTTCTCCGGTTCAGGCGAAATCATAGCAAAACTTTTGAAACTTTGATTCACATCAGGCGGTAAAACTTTTATCCCCATTTTTTCACATTCATGGATCACTCCCGGCACTTTATCCATATCACCACTTTCCGCTATCAAAATAGCGGTCATATATTGGATAGGATAGTTGGCTTTGAGGTATGCGGTTTGATAAGCCACTACCGCGTAACTTGCCGCATGAGCTTTGTTGAAACCATACGCCGCAAAAGGTTCGATGAGATGCCATAACTCTTCAATCAATTCTTGTTTGAGCTGACCAACTTCTTTACATCCTTTAAAAAATTTCTCTTTTTGTTTTTCCATTTCCTCGGGAATTTTTTTACCCATGGCTTTACGAAATTTATCCGCTTCTTCCCAGTTGTAACCAGCGAGATTGATAGCGGTCAACAAAACATCGTCTTGATAAACAATCAAACCAAGCGATTGATCAAGATAACTTTCCATACGCGGATCAAGATATTTAATGAGATCCGGATTTTGTTTACGAGCGATATAGTCGGGAATTACCGCCATCGGACCTGGACGAAAAAGTGCCACCATCGCCATGATGTCAAAAATAGAACTTGGCTGAAGCTCTTTGAGATAACGCGTCATCCCGGAACTAGACAATTGAAACACACCGACAGTTTCACCACGCGCCAACATTTCATAAGTTTTTTTATCATCCCAAGGAATATTGAAAACATCGATTTTTGCTCCAGCGGTTTTTTCAATAATTTCTACAGCTTTACCCAAAATAGATAAGTTACGAATACCCAAAAAATCCATTTTCAAAACTCCGGCCGCTTCTACTGTATGCATTTCATATTGAGTAACTATCCTCTCTCCACCAGTTTCTCGTTGTACTGGGGTGAAATCAGTTAGTGGAGTTGGTGAGATAACTACCCCGGCCGCATGTATTGAAGTATGACGTGCACAACCCTCTATCTTTTGTGCCAAATCCAACAATCTTTTTACTTGCGCATTTTTGTTATATAAATCTTTGAGATCGGGCTCGAGATCAAGCGCTTTGGCAAGAGTTACTTGAAATCCTTGCGCACCAGCAGGAATAAGTTTGGCCACTTGATCACAAAAAGAATAAGCGTAACCCAAAGCTCTGCCCACATCTCGTATTGCTCCACGCGCCATCATGGTACCAAAAGTAATAATCTGTGCTACTTTGTCCGCACCATATTTTTTGGTAACATAAGCTATCATCTCATCTCGCCTATCATCAGCAAAATCCGCGTCAATATCAGGAGGAGACGGACGATAAGGATTCAAGAAACGTTCAAACGGTAATTTAAAATAAAGAGGATTAACAGTCGTGATGCCCATAGCATAAGAAACTATAGAACCAGCACCAGAGCCTCTGGTAGTTTCCATGATCCCATTATCACGCGCATAATTCACATATTCAGCCACTGCAATAAAATAAGGTGAGTAACCTTTTTTGGCAATAATCCCAAGTTCATAATCTGCTCTTTCTTTGACCGCATCTGTAAATTCAATAAGTTTTGGTAATCTTCTATAAACTTCATCTTTGAGATGATCGTCAGCGGTTTTTCCTGGTGGCAAATCAATAGGCGGAAAATGCCATTGATTGAGTTCTAATGTCAGATTTACTCGCTGTGCAATTTTACCGGTATTTTCTATAGCCTCGGGCACATGTTTGAAACGCGTAGCGATTTCTTTTTCTTCACAAAGCGAAAAATCCATCCCGACCATGGTTTTTCTATCAGTATCTTCCAGATTTTTACCATCACGAATACAAGTCAGCGTGTCTTGAGCTTCTGCATCTTCAGGATTGAGATAATGGACATCACGCGTCACGATGAGAGGAATCCCGGTTTCTTTGCTGATTTGGATAAGTTGATTATTGACTTCAGCTTGACCTTCAAGTGCCGGTACATCCATCAATTCCAAGAAAAAATTTCCTCGGCCAAAAATATCATCGTATTCCAAAGCCACAGCTTTGGCTTTTTCGTAATTATTTTCTCGATGTAAAATTCGCGGGATTTCTCCACCCATACAAGCACTACCACAAATCAACCCTTCACTATATTGGCGTAATAATTCTTTATCCATCCTAGGTTTATAATAAAACCCTTCCAAATGAGCGAGAGATGAGAGTTTCATCAAATTTTTATAACCTGTATAATTTTCCGCTAACAATAGAATATGAAAATATTTGTCCTGAGGATTTTTTTCAAATCTAGATCCAGAAGCAATATACCCTTCCATCCCAATGATTGGTTTAATTTCTTCTTTGAGACAAGCTTCATAAAATTCAATCGCGCCATACATGTTACCGTGATCAGTCAGAGCCAACGCCGAAAAACCGCGTTTCTTTGCGGTCTTTACCAGCTCTTTGATTTTTGGTAGCCCGTCCAAAAGCGAGTAGTGGCTGTGGACATGCAAGTGTGTAAACACGATTTAAAGATTAAAAGATTTAAAGATTGCAAGATTTTAGAATAACGAAACCGTTTTGTCATTCCCGCGAAGGCGGGAATCCAGTGGCAAAAATTATTTTTAACTTTCCTGGATCCCCGCCTTCGCGGGGATGACATTCGATAAATTCAGATTATTTTTTTTAAAAAAATAAACCAAAAAGACCCTCCCTTTGGTTGCCTTTATAATAACTTAAAAAACCGTCTTTGGCAACTGGATAAATTTCGTTTAATTTATTTAGAATTCGCCTTTTCTGTAAACACTTCAGCCTATAGGTTGAAGTGTTTATTTTGGCTAA
>CAYRYH010000056.1:0-4732 GCA_964428525.1 uncultured Gammaproteobacteria bacterium
GTATTTCATCAATGAACAAAACATCTCCATTTTCTAAGTTGGATAAAATAGCGGCTAAATCACCGACTTTTTCTAGAGCCGGTCCGGCAGTAGTTTTGACATTGGCTCCCATTTCTTTGCCGATAATATGAGCTAAAGTAGTTTTTCCCAAACCTGGATTGCCATAAAGCAAAACATGTTCCAAGCAATCACCACGTTTTTTGGCGGCTTGCATGGAAATATCTAAATTTTGTTTTAATTGTTCTTGACCGATAAAATCGGATAGTTTTTGCGGTCGGAGATTGTTTTCAAACACAACCTCTTCCGGCAGTTCTTCCGGTTTTATTAGGTCTTCTTCGTTTTCGATGATAAATTCTTCATCCATAATGATTTTATTGTAATATAATTTGCTTTTTAAAACAAGGAGATTGACATTGTGACTGAAAAATGCTATATAATATACGTTTGTTATTTATCAAAGGAGGGGAAAAATGAACGCTACATTTGTTGAATGCGAACGTTGCGGGTATGAAACCCAGCAAAAAGAATTAAAAAACAATGGATTGGAAAAAGAAGCTCTTTGTTTAGCATGTAAAACAAAAAACAAGTTCAAGCTTTGTGAAGATTGTGGTGAATTTTATCACATCAAAAAAGGTTGCGCTTGTAAAAAAGGAAAATAATTTTTATTTTTCATCCGGTCGTTAATCACGACCGGTTTTTTTGTGGATAACTTTTTTTTAAAACCGACTTCACCCCTTTTTTTCTTTTTAGCTTAGCGAAAATATTTTGAGCATTGGCAGTGCTTGACGAAGATGATATAATGATAATACCTAAAAAAATACTATATGTTGTGCTTAATTTAATAAGGTTAATACAATATATAGAAAAGGGTAAATAACTAATTTTATACTAATTTTATAAAAATATGTTTGACAAAATCAAAAAGAGGGATGGTAGAGTGGTTGATTTTGATGTGGAAAAAATAGTTTCCGCCCTTACCAAAGCAGGTCAGGCCAGCGGTGAATTTGATGAAACCACAGCTCGTCGTTTGGCAATCAAAGTTATTCAGTTATCTGAAAAGATGTTACGAAAAGAAGTCCCAACTGTAGAAGATGTCCAAGATATTGTAGAGGCCGTGCTTATTGATTCTACCTACCAAAAAACCGCCAAATCATACATTATCTATCGTGAACAGCACAAACAACTCCGTGAATTGACGAATCGTGCTAGTGTAGATTTGGTAGATCAGTATTTGTCTCAAGCTGATTGGCAAGTAAATGAAAATAGCAACATGGCTTTTTCACTTCAGGGTTTGAACAATTATATTTCTTCAGAAATCAGTAAAGTTTATTGGTTGAATAAAATTTATCCAAAAGAAATCAAAAATGCCTATTTAGAAGGTGATTTTCATATTCACGATTTAAATATTTTGTCTGTATATTGCGTGGGTTGGGATTTGATGGATCTTTTGACCGAAGGTTTTACCGGAGTAGCCGGAAAAGTAGAGACCAAACCAGCCAAACATCTACGCCCAGCTTTGGGTCAAGTGGTAAATTTCTTTTATACCCTCCAAGGTGAAGCTGCTGGAGCTCAGGCTTTTTCCAATTTTGACACATTACTTGCTCCTTTTATCCGTTATGATAATTTGACTTACAAAGATGTCAAACAATGTTTGCAAGAATTTATTTTTAATGTAAACGTGCCGACTCGTGTAGGTTTTCAAACTCCATTTACCAACGTTACCATGGATTTGAAAGTGCCTAGTTATTACAAAGACCAACCTGTGATTATCGGAGGTAAACCACAAAAAGAAACTTACGGTGAATTTCAAGCAGAAATGGATTTGTTTAATAAAGCATTTTTTGAAGTGATGATGGAAGGGGATGCCAAAGGACGTGTATTTACTTTCCCGATTCCAACCTACAATATTACCAAGGATTTTGATTGGGATAATCCAGAACTCAAAAATCTCTGGGAGATGACCGCTAAATATGGTATTCCTTATTTTTCTAACTTTGTAAATTCTGACATGAATCCGGAAGACGCTCGTAGTATGTGTTGTCGTTTGCGTATTGATAATCGCGAATTACAATCCAGAGGCGGTGGGCTTTTTGGTGCCAATCCATTGACTGGCTCTATCGGGGTAGTAACAATCAATTTACCTCGTTTGGGCTACACATCTAAAACCGAAGAAGAATTTAAAGAAAATCTCGGGCGTTTGATGGATTTGGCCAAAGATAGCTTGGAAATAAAGAGAAAAATATTAGAAACTTTGACAGAAAAAAATCTTTATCCTTACGCTAAATATTATTTACGTAATATCAAAGCTCGATTTGATCAATATTGGAAAAATCACTTTGGCACTATCGGATTAGTTGGGATGAATGAAGCGGTCAAAAATCTGTTGGGTAAAGATATCACAGAACAAGAAGGAATGGATTTTGCTGTTCGTATCATGAATTTTATGCGTGATAGATTGCAGGTTTATCAGGAAGAAACAGGCAGTATCTACAACCTAGAAGCCACTCCAGCTGAAGGAACTTCTTTCCGCCTGGCTAGCAAAGATAAAATCAAATATCCGGAAATCATCGTCGCCAATGAAGCAGAATATCAAAAAGGCGCTCATCCTTTTTACACCAACTCCACTCAATTGCCGGTAAATCATACAGATGATATTTTTGAAGCCATGGATATGCAAGATAATTTACAAACCAAATATACTGGCGGGACAGTAATGCATCTTTTTGTGGGAGAAAAAATCAATAGCGTAGAAGTGGTAAAAAATATGGTGAAGAAAATTTGCAACACTTATAAATTACCTTATTTCACTTTCTCGCCGACATTTTCTGTTTGCCCAAGTCATGGTTATGTTGTGGGAGAGCATTTTGAATGCCCAGAATGTAAAGCTAAAACCGAAGTTTATTCTCGTGTGGTTGGATACCTCCGCCCGGTCCAACAATGGAACCATGGTAAAAAAGCGGAATTTGGCATGCGCAAAACTTTCAAAGTTCAAATAAATGAAGAAGAGCCTGTGCTACAAACTACTTGTGCTACTTGTTAAAATATGAAAATAGGTGGGTTACAAAAATTTTCAATGATAGATTATCCGGATAAAGTCGCTTGTATTGTTTTTACTCAAGGGTGTAATTTCCGATGTCCGTATTGCCACAACCCAGAATTGGTAAAACCGGAAATGTTTGGAGAAAGTTTGGATGAAGAAGAATTTTTTGACTTTTTGAAAGAAAGAGTAGGGAAGCTGGATGCAGTGTCTATCACCGGTGGGGAACCGACGCTCCAATACGATTTGATAGAGTTTATCAAAAAAATCCGCGATTTGGGATTTCTCATCAAACTGGATACCAACGGCACCAATCCGGACATGCTCAAAGAAATTATTGATCAAAAATTGGTGAGTTATCTAGCGATGGATATCAAAGCGCCTTTCTCAAAATATGAAGAGATAACCAAAATGCCGGTAAATATAGAAAAGATAAAACAAAGCGTGGAAATGATAAAAAATTCGGGGATTGATTATGAGTTTCGCACAACTTTGGTAAAAAATTTATTATCTCCGGAGGATATCGTACAAATAGGCAGAGATATCGCTGGTGCGAAACAATACTTTTTGCAAAAATTTGTTTCTACTAAAACAGTTGATGAAAAAGTTCTAAATGAAGAGACTTATAGTGAAGAAGAGTTGGAAAATTTAAAAGAACAATTAAAACCTTTTGTCGCAAAGTGCCTGTCGCGATAAAAGGGGAAAACTAAAAAAGCTCCAACATGCCTGTCTGGAGCTTTTTTGTTTGGAAAAATCATTGTGTTTTTTGGTCGGAAAAGGTAAAATATGTTTATATTATTTTTACAAAATAAAAAATATAAACATATGGAGGAACCACAAAATCAGCAAATAGCTTTATTTAAAGGTAAAGAAATAAGAAAAATTCTGCACAAAAATGAATGGTGGTTTTCTATTCTTGATGTGGTAGCTGTGTTGGCGGAAACCCCGTCGCCTAAAACATATTGGTCAAAAATGAAAGATCGGGATAAAGAAATATCTCAACCGTTCCCATTTTGGGAACAGTTAAAATTAGTTGCAGAAGATGGTAAAATGCGCGAAACAGACTGTGCTGACACCGAAGGTATTTTTCGTATTATCCAATCTATTCCTAGTCCCAAAGCCGAGCCTTTTAAGCGTTGGCTGGCCAAAGTTGGTTATGAACGTGTGCAAGAAATTGAAAATCCAGAATTGGCAACCAAAAGGACTAGAATGCTCTATAAACTCAAAGGTTATAGCGAAGATTGGATAGAAAAAAGAATGCGCGGAATCGCTATCCGCGAAGAATTGACCGATGAATGGGAAAAACGTGGAGCTAAAGAGAAAAAAGATTATGAAATTTTGACCGCGGAAATATCTAAAGCAACTTTCGGAATAACACCGAGTCAATACAAAAAACTCAAAGGTCTTAAACGAGAAAATTTGCGTGATCACATGGATGATTTCGAACTTATCTTTAATATGCTCGGTGAGAGGTCTACAACTGAAATTCATCGCAATGAAAATTCAATTGGTGTAAAAAAATTAAAAAATGATGCGTATAGAGGTGGAAAAGTTGCCGGCAATGCCAGAAAAGAATTGGAAAAAGAATTAGGGCGATCAATCACAACAAAAAATAATTTTTTATCAAAAGCTAAAAGAAAGCGTATATAATTTTGTAGTGTATTTATCTTGATTAATAAAATTAAAAAAGCTCCA
>CAYRYH010000057.1:0-4706 GCA_964428525.1 uncultured Gammaproteobacteria bacterium
TTTACCCGGTATTAGCGTTTCTAGTTTTACCCGAGCACTTTTGGTAGTTTTGGTTTTGGGCTTGGTAAATGCTTTGGTTAAACCAGTTGTTTTGCTTCTAACTTTGCCGATAAATTTATTGACTTTGGGGTTGTTTACGTTTGTCATTAACGCTTTGATGTTTTGGTTGGTTGGCTGGCTCATTGAGGGTTTTTATGTGGCTGGTTTTGTACCAGCTTTTTGGGGTGCTTTGGTGATGATGATGGTTGGTTGGGTGATAAATGTTATTTTGAGTAAATAATTGGATAATACAACTTTTAGGTATGAAAAATTACTCTAGCAACAGAGCACAAAAAGGCAAAACCGCTTACCGTACCCCGAGTTTGTTCAAAGCCAACAAATCCATGTTTTATGCGGATTTAAAATCCAGAATAGAAAACAAAAAAACAAAAAACGCACTAAATTATTATGAACAAAAAAATGACAAAAGTTAATGTCTATTATAGTCATGATATTTTAAATTTCATGAAAACTTTTCGTCAAAAAGCGAAAAATATCAAATTAGCGGAGCTGTCTTCTGTAAAGTTAAAATATAAAAAAGGAAATTTTAATTTTTTACGGATTGCTTCCAAAAATATAAAACCAAAAGACAATATTTTATTTATTGCTGCTGGAATACACGGAGAAGAAACAGCCGGTCCGCTCACTATTTTGAACTACCTCCAAGAGATTTTTTCTTATGCTCATAAAAATAAAGTTAAACTTATTATTTATCCACTTTGCAATCCGAGCGGTTTCTCTCAAATGACCAGATATAACATTGATGACGATGAGGGGGAAGTGGGAAACAACGATTATCTACGCTATGAGATGGCGGATGGAACTTTGAAAGATGATATCAAAAATAGCAATAATTATAAAACTTGGCATTGGACTTCAGAAATAACCGAGAATATTCCTTTGGAAACAAAAATTATTCATAAATTACTCAAGAAAGAACCACTTTTTCAAATCAAAGCTTGTTTGGATATTCATCAGGATTATATTAGTGGGGCAACACCATCGGCTTACCATTATTCTTTTGGAAAATTAAATGTTTATAAAAAAATTGTTGATAATATTAAAAAAATAATCCCTCTTTATAAAAATAAAATGATAGATGCTGGTTTTTGTGAAACAGGGGAGGATGGTCAAAGAAATGAAGAAGAAGACAAAGCTCTCGCGTCAGATAAAAACGGTTTTATAATTCGACACGACGGAACTTTACCTGATTTGTTTTATAGGTTAGGTGTCCCTTATTGTATTACCGCCGAAACCACAGGCTTCACATCTTTGATTGATGCTATGGTGGTAAATATGACTTGGATAAAAGGAATGATTGATTTAATTAAAAAATGATTTATATATTATGAAAAAAACAATAGTAATTTCTTTAGGTGGCTCGGTTATTATCCCCAAAGAAGGTTTTGATCTCAAATTTTTAAAAGGATTTAAAAAACTTATTCTAAGTTTGATAAAAAATTATAGATTTATTATAGTTTGTGGCGGGGGACAGACAGCGCGTAGTTATCAACAAATTGCTCGTAGTCTTGGTGATCTAACTTCTGAAGACTTGGATTGGATAGGGATACATTCCACCAGATTAAACGGTCACTTGATGCGAACAATTTTTCGCCGTTATGCTCATCCGGCGGTAGTAAAATATCCACTCAAAAAACAAAACTGGAAAACTCCTATCATGTTGGCTGCTGGTTGGAAACCAGGTTTTTCTACGGATTACGATGCAGTGCTATTGGCGAAAAAATATGGCGCAGATACAGTGATAAATATGTCCAATATTGATTATGTTTATGACAAAGATCCTCGCACAAATAAAGACGCTCGGAAAATAGAAAATACAAGTTGGATTGAATTTCAAAAAATAGTTGGCACGAAATGGATTCCTGGTGCTAATTTGCCTTTTGATCCAGTGGCTAGTGGTTTAGCAAGAAAAAATAAGATGAAGGTACTTTTTGTCAAAGGAACACAGTTGGTAGAAGTCAAAAAGGCGATTGAAGGTAAAAAGATAAAAGGCACGATAATTAGTTAAAATTCACCCCTGAAAAGGGGTGTTTTTAATTTTAGCTGACTATTGACAAAAATCATTTTTTATGCTATGTTAGGTAATCAAAAGTTCTTTATAATTTTATTAACATTTTGAGAGGAAAGGAGCATGTCAATGACTGTGAGGGTGGATTACCACCTACATTCAGATTGCTCCGATGGGATTGTGTCTCCGGAGCAAATTGTAAGAACAGCCCACGAAGTCGGGCTAAAGGAGATAGCGATTGCTGACCATAATTCGTTGATCCAATTTTCCGAAGCCCAGAAGGAGGCGGATAAATTGGGTATATTTTTGATCAGAGCTTGTGAAATAACAGCTTGTATCGGGAAAAACGATTTTCATATCTTGGCCTACGGTATTAAGAGGATCAATCCTCTTAAAGAATTCTTGGATAAAGAAAAGAAAAACCAAGAAAAAAGAGCCTATAAAACAGTTGCAAAACTGAAAGAATTGGGTTGGGCTATTGATTTGAGAAGAATAAAGAAAAAGAAAAAATCGCAAACTCCTCTCGGGAGAGTCATAATAGTAAGGCATATCATGACTAACCTTAAAAATTTAACTAGACTTCGACAGGAGCGGATAAGAAATGATGTGGATTTTTATTCCGCTTATCTTGATCCTGGTTGTCCGGCATTTTATCCTCGTAAAAAACCAAAAGTTGCTTACGTGGTAAAAAAAATCAAAGAAGCCGGCGGAATAGCTATTTGGGCACATCCTATCTGGACGCTTACCAAGCATTATGAAAAAATGACCGCTGAAAATTTTCAGCATAATTTTAAAAGGATGTTGAAAGCGAAGATAGACGGGATAGAAGTTTTTTATCCTGGTGTGTCAGAAGCTCAGGCAAGATCTTTTTATCACTTGTGCTGGCGGTATAACTTGATTATTACCGCTGGTAGTGATTGGCACGGAGACCAAACTCGCAAGAACATGGATTCTGCGCCAGGGAACTTTCCCAAATATCCGGACATAGGTCCGGATATGCTAAGTAAAGTATTGCGCAATAGGGGGTAGTGGTAAAACACACCCCTTTTTTATTTGTCAAGTATGCCCCCTTGACAAAAATGCAAAGTCTGATATAATGGTTTTACACCATAGACAGTAGCTCCGGTTCGTAGCTTTTTAAAGCGAAGACCGGTTAAATAAGCTACCGAGGTAATCTCACCCAAATTTTTTGGGGTCAGGTCGAAGATGACCGTTTTGTCTGTGGTATAACCACAGATTTTTTTTGTTAACGTCCAAAATTTTGGAGCGTTAGCGATAAAAATTTTGTGACAGTTAACAATCCCGCACCTATCTTTGTAAAATGTTTAAAATTAGAATAAAGTAAGGCAAAGCCGATTGCTTGTCAAAATTTAAATTAAGATAACGTTTATAAAGATAGGTGCAGGGATGATTTAACAAATTATGCCAAAAACAAAACAACAAAAAAATGTAATAGTTGAAAATTTGGGAGCTGATATCAAAAAAGCGAAAGCTGTTGTGTTTGCCAATTTTCAAGGTTTAACCGTTACTCAATCTGAGGATTTGCGTCAAAAATGTCGCAAAGAAGGAGTAAATGTGATGGTGGCCAAAAAAACTCTATTACGTAAAGTTTGCGAAGAACTTGGTTTTGAAGATATTCATCCAAAAACTTTTGAAGGTGGCGTTGCTACTTTTACTAGTGTTACTGATGAAGTTGCTCCTGCCAGAGTTGTTGCTGATTTTGCAAAAACAAACGATAAAGTATTGATTTTCGGTGGAGTTTTGGAGAATAAATTCATTGCTGGAGAATTTGTAAAAAACTTAGCTTCATTACCAAGCAAGCAAGAGCTTTTAGGTAAATTGGTTGGAACTATTAACGCTCCGGTTTCCGGATTCGTTAATGTCCTAGCCGGAAATTTGCGCGGCCTTGTTTCTGTACTCAATAATATTAAGGACGCTAAAGCAAGTTAATAATTAATTAATATAATGTTCGGATTACAATACAAACAAGACTTCGGACTTCAGACTACGGACTACCGTGACTGA
Source organism: uncultured Gammaproteobacteria bacterium (assembly GCA_964428525.1). GTDB lineage: Bacteria > Patescibacteriota > Patescibacteriia > Magasanikbacterales > GWA2-37-8 > JAKLGL01. Next base: position 4,094 of record CAYRYH010000057.1, read on the forward strand.
AAGATGAAGACTGTAGTCCGAAGACTAATAGACTAATTTTATGTCAGAAGAAAATAAAGAAGTTATCGTTCCTGAAAAGTTTAAAACTTTGGTGGAACAAATTGAAAAATTATCAGTTTTGGATTTATCCGAATTGGTAAAAGTTTTGGAAGATAAATTTGGTGTTTCAGCTAGTGCTCCAGCTATGATGATGGCTGCTGCTCCAGCTGCTGGTGGTGCTGCCGCTGCTGAAGAAAAAACAGAATTCAATGTTGAATTGACTTCTGCAGGAGATAGCAAAATCAATGTTATCAAAGTAGTAAAAGAAATCACTGGTTTGGGTCTTGCTGAAGCCAAAGCTTTGGTTGATGCTGCTCCAAAAGCTATCAAAGAAGGTGTGAAAAAAGAAGAAGCTGAAGAAATGAAAAAGAAAATTGAAGAAGCTGGTGGTAAAGTAGAATTGAAATAAGCCAGTAAGCTAAGATTAAAAGAAAAAATCTCGTCAGAAATGGCGAGATTTTTTGTATCTTGACTTATTTAAAAAAATATTTTATAATATCAACCGTTAAAGCACGCTTAGCTCAGTTGGTTAGAGCACCTCGTTTACACCGAGGGGGTCGTGGGTTCGAATCCC
>CAYRYH010000058.1:0-4696 GCA_964428525.1 uncultured Gammaproteobacteria bacterium
TGCGCCCTTGTTTGGCTGAACCGCCAGCGGAATCTCCCTCTACTATATAAAGTTCAGAATCTTCAGCATTGCGAGAAGAACAATCAGCCAATTTACCAGGCAGTGTAAAACCTTCCAAGGCGCCTTTACGTAAAATTGTTTCACGAGCCATCTTGGCAGCATTGCGAGCTTTGGCGGATAATACACACTTACCGACAATGGCCTCGGCATCTTTAGGGTGTTCTTCCAAGAAAACCAAAAAAGCTTCATTCATCACGGTTTCTACCGCGGTTTTTGCTTCGGTGTTGCCGAGTTTTCCTTTGGTTTGTCCTTCAAATTGTGGTTCTCTAAGTTTGATAGAAATGATAGTGTTGAGACCTTCTTTGACATCATCGCCAGTTAAATTCGGATCTTTTTCTTTGAGGATGTTTTTATTGCGCGCATAAGTATTCAAACTGCGAGTTAGAGCGGTCCGAAATCCAGAAACATGAGTACCGCCATCTGGATTGTGAATATTGTTGGTGAAAGCAAAAAGAGATTCGGTAAATTCTCCGGTATATTGTAAAGCAATTTCTACACCCACTCCTTCAGCTTCTTTTTCAACATAAAAAATGTTTTCGTTTTTTAGCTCTTTGTTTTGATTAAGATGTCTTACATAAGAACAAACCCCACCTTCAAAATAAAATTGATAAGTTGGGTTTGGAAAATTGAGCGCGGTTTTATCAGCCTCTTTTTCTTCTTCAGATCTCAAATCTTTGATGATAAAATGAAGCCCTTTGGATAAATAGGCATATTGTCTGATGTGGTCAACTATGGTTTTCCATTCAAAATTATTTGTTTCAAATATAGTCGTATCTGGACTAAAAGTAACGATAGTTCCGGTGTCTTTACAATTACCCACAGAAGCTACTTTTTTTACTGGTTTTCCTTCTTTGAATTCCTGGACCCAGACTTTGCCTTCACGATGAACTTCGGCTTTGAGGTTGTCTGAAAGAGCATTAACAACCGAAACACCCACCCCGTGCAAACCGCCGGAAATTTTATAGCCACCGTCGCCAAATTTACCACCAGCGTGTAATTTGGTGAGCACAACTTCCAAAGCACTAACTTTGAGCTGAGGGTGTAAATCTACTGGGATACCACGACCATTATCTCTAACTTCAATTTTGTGATTAGGTAACAAGGAAATCATGATTTTGGTACAATAACCCGCCATGGCTTCGTCCACAGAGTTGTCTACAACTTCCCAAATAAGATGATGTAAACCATTAACACCGGTAGAACCGATATACATACCAGGACGTCGGCGTACGGCCTCCAAACCTTCCAAAACCGTAATATTTTTGGCGCTGTATGAAGCATTATTTTTTTCTGGCATAATTACTTTATTAGTTCAATAAATACGACATAATTATATCATTTCTCAAAGCCGAAGGCAAGTGTATTTGTCAACCCTTACTTTGGTTGTAAAAAAATAAGAAAGATGGTAAAATTAAATAAAAATAAATACTATATGGATTTTTATACTCAAAAAAATCAGTTAAATCAAAGAAAAGTCAATGGCACCCCAACAGGCGTTCCTGTGATAGGAGGTGCAAAAAAATCTTCTTTTGCTCAATACGAAGACCCAACCGGGCAAATGAATACCTGGCAATTAAAATTTGCAGCGTGGTATGTAAAAAATAGAATTTTACTTTACCGATTGGCTGTGGCTTTTTTAATTGTTTTTTCAACTATTACGCTTCTGTATTCTGTTTTGCGTATTTTATGGATCGTGATAGTAGAGGTTCCTCGTGATGAAAAAGCCATAGAACAGATGGCACAATTTCAAGATTATCAAAAAATCCACAGTTTATTTGCACCACAAAGTTTTTTGGTTGATGATATCCAAGTATTTTCTGCTGGAGTTGATAAATACGATGTTTTGGTAGAAGTTACCAATCCAAACGCCAAACACATGGTTTATTTTGATTATTATTTTTTGATAAATGATAAAGAAACAGAGAAAAGACAAGGATTTATATTGCCTCTGCAAACAAAACCATTTTTAGAATCAGGATTAAATGATGCTTATGGAATAAATTTGAAATTAGAAAATATTTCTTTCAAAAGAATTAATGCTCATATATATCCTGATCCGGCAAGTTATATAGCTGAAAGAAATATTTTCATGTTAGAAAATTTTGAATTTAAAAGTGTGCTACATCCAGAAGGTGCAAATGCCAATATTATCAAGTTTGATTTGGTAAATGGTAGTCCATTTCATTATTATGACCCTGATTTTGTAGTTGTGTTTAAAAATGGCGGTGGAAATGTCGGTGCGGCTTTGGTAAATCTAAAAAATCTGGAATCTCTCCAGAGAAGGCAGGTAGATTTACGTAGTTTTGCCAATAATTTATTTATGGACGATTTAGAAATTTTTCCTTCTATAAACTTTTTTGAACAAGGTGAATATTTTGAACCGGTAAGATAATATGATAAATTTGAACAAATTCTCTGGGAGGAGCTTTGATTGGCCTCTATTTTTGGCTGTATTTTTTTTGATTTCTTTTGGATTAATGGCTATTTATAGTGTTGATTTATCTCGCGGGAGTGAATTATTTTATTTTAAAAAACAACTGATTTCTTTATCTATTGGTATGGTTCTTTTGTTTAGTGCTAGTTTGACTCAATATACTTTTTTTCGGAGTTATGCCAAATGGATATATGTTTTATCAATTCTTTCTCTGGTGGGTGTTTTGATTTTGGGTCAAAATATACGTGGGACCAAAGGTTGGTTTGTTTTTGCTGGTTTTTCTTTTCAGCCGGTAGAATTAGCAAAAATAGGAACGATTTTGATGTTGGCTTATTTTATTTCCAATTTTGGTCGTCAGTTTGAAAAGTATAAATTTTTTTTCGGAAGTTTATTTCTAACCCTAGTCCCTATTTTTTTTGTAATGGGACAACCAGATTTAGGTTCGGCTATTTTGATAGGCTCTATCTGGTTTATACTGATGTTTGTTACTGGCGCGCGTAAAACATTGATTATAAGTTTTGTTTTACTGATGATAATCGGTGCAGTTTTTAGTTGGTTGTTTTTATTTAAAGATTATCAAAAAGATCGTATTTTAAATTTTATTGACCCAGGCCGAGATCCATTGGGTTCTGGATATAATGTGACCCAATCAACTATTGCAGTTGGTTCCGGAGGTTTTTTTGGTAGAGGTTTAGGTTTTGGCTCTCAAAGCCAATTACGTTTTTTACCAGAAACTCAAACTGATTTTGTTTTTTCAGTGATTGCTGAAGAATTGGGATTTTTGGGAGTGAGTGTTTTGTTGGTTTTATTTGCTATAATTTTTTGGCGATTGTTATCACTGGCTTCCAAAACCAATAATGATTTTATAGCTTTGACGGTTTCAGGAACTGCGGCCTTGTTTTTTACTCAATTTTTTATTAATATCGGAGCCAATGTTGGGCTCCTGCCAGTTACTGGTGTTACACTACCTTTTGTTTCTTCTGGTGGATCTTCTCTGATGATGAATTTATTGTTGGTAGGTATTGTACAGAGTATGGTGGAGAAGAAATACTAAAATAGCAGGTAAGCAGTAAAGCAATAAAGCAAGTAAGTGATAAATTTAAAGTTGTGGAATTAAAAATTAATTATAAATTATAAATTTTAAATTATAAATCAATTTTTAATAATTAAATATTTAAAATTAGATCTTGTTTTATAATTTATAATTTAAAATTAAAAATTTCATCAGATGAAGTTTAAGCTTCGTTCTAATTACAAGCCTGCTGGTGATCAGCCACAAGCTATTGATAAATTGGTCAATGGTATATCTTCTGATATGCGACGACAAACATTGCTTGGGGTGACTGGTTCAGGAAAAACTTTTACTGTTGCTAATGTTATAGAAAAAACCCAGAAGCCGACTTTGGTTATTGCGCACAACAAAACTTTGGCCGCTCAGCTGTGCAATGAATTTCGAGAATTTTTTCCCAACAATGCGGTAGAATATTTTGTTTCTTTTTATGATTATTATCAACCAGAGGCGTACATGCCCCACACTGATACATATATTGAGAAAGAGGCACAAATCAATGAAGAGATAGATAGATTACGTCATGCATGTACTCAAGCGTTACTTACTCGCAAAGATGTGATAATAGTGGCATCAGTATCTGCGATTTACAATCTTGGTTCACCAAAAGAATATGAACGCACGGTTTTGCATTTGGAAGTTGGACAAAATCTGGATCGTCGGGGTTTGATGGAAAAATTAGTTGAAATGAAATTTGAACGCACCAATGGAGAGCTTAAACGTGGAACATTTTTATTGCGTGGACAGGTTTTGGAGCTAGTTCCGGTAAATGAAGAAAAAATTTATCGTTTTGGACTCAGTGACAAAATAGATTCCATTGAAATTTTTGATGCTCTGACTCGTAAACGAATCGGGGATAGTAACGACATGTGGCTTTTTCCAGCTAAACATTATGTGGTGTCACAAGAGACCAAAAACAATGCTCTGCAAGCTATCAGAGATGAATTGAAAACCAGATATGATGAATTGATGCGAGGCGGAAAATTGTTAGAAGCAGAAAGATTGAAACGCAAAACAAATTATGATTTGGAATTGATAGAACATATCGGTTATTGTAATGGGATAGAAAATTATTCTAGATTTTTTGAAGAACGAAAAGCGGATGAACCAGCTTTTACCTTATTAGATTATTT
>CAYRYH010000059.1:0-4695 GCA_964428525.1 uncultured Gammaproteobacteria bacterium
GAATCCAAAATATTTGCATACACGTATAAATTAAAAGATTTAAAGATTAATAATTGACAGCTAAAAAAGATGCGACAATTGTTGCGGTTTCTCCGCGTAAAACTAGATTTCCTATTCCGGTTATTTTCATTTTATTTTCTTTAGCCAAAATCAATTCTTCCGTACTCCAACCACCCTCGGGCCCGATAAACAAACCTACGGTTTTATGATTTGAATCAATTGTTTTTCCTGGACAAAATTCCACACCACCTGGCGCAAAAAATAAATTTGTTTCATTTTCTTTTGATTTTGAAATCGCTTCTTTGAATTTAATAGCCGGTTCAACCACCATCAAACTCCCCCGTCCGGAAAGCTCACAAGCTTCTTTGGAAATTTTATTGAGCCTTTCCAAATTAATTCCTGTTTTAATCGTTCTATCAGTAATTATTGGCACCAATTTATCCACCCCTATTTCTGCAGATTTTTGTACAGCAAGCTCAAAATTCTCACGTTTCAACACAGCTAGATATAAAATAGTCTTTCTTCCTGCAGTTGGCAATTCTTTATACTCAACAACTTTCAAAATCAATTCTTTTTTATCAACACCTTCCAAAATACAAATCGCTTCTTTACCTTTACTATCACAAAGAGCCAATTGTTCTCCAATCTTCAATTTTAAAACCTTGGCAATTTGATGTAAAAGCTCTTTATTGGCTAATCTTAGCTCTTTTTTTCCACCTGACAACTCTATATCAAAAAGGAAAAAACGATGAATTTTCATAAGAATATATTTAAAAAATCACTATTATCAGTATATCTTATAGAAAAGGAAAAGAAAAGGGCGGGGGTATTGACAAAATGGCTAATTTGTGGTATTTTATAAAGTCGTTCTTTACATACATAAACAAAAATGTTTTTAAATCCCTTACTAAAGGAGGAGGAAATGAGTGATGAAAAAGGTAAAAAAGAGATTTTATTTTATCTGGAACTAAAAAAAGAACTTCTGCAGTGTGCCTTAGGTAGTGCCGGGGATTATTTCCGAGAACTAATAAAACACCCTGATTGGCCGGAAGATCCTGAAAATTATTATGCTGACGAATGGGAAGATTGGAACACTTTTTTGGGCTTTTTAAAAAATTCAAATTCACGAAATCTTTATTTTTCGTCTTTTGAAAATTTAAAAAAAGGAGTAATCGCATCAGGAATAACAAGCATTCCAGATTACATAAAGGCTTGCAAAAAAAACACTTCATGGCCTTTTAACCCTGAAAATGTTTACCACGAATGGATAAGTTGGAAAGATTTTTTCAAAAAAAGAGAAATCGTAATTACGAGAAAAAAATCTAACGACTAATCTTCGATCAAGCACCCAGTAAAGAGGGTGCTTTTTTTATTTAAAAAACACCAATCTTACTTGGTGTTTTTTAAATAAAATTTACGCGGCAATTAATTTTTTAATTTCATCATAATTTATTTGTCCGTCTATCAAAAGTTTATTTTCGTAATAAGGATTTTTGCTTTCAAGATCTTCTTTGATTTTATTTTCTAGTTCTTCTATGATATCTTCTTCTTTTTTATAACTACCATCAGCTTTTTTTTCACTACGATCAAACTCTTTTTGAAAAAGTCTACGATAGAGTGCTTCGGCGCGCGTTTTTATTTGGTGAAATTTGCCATTTTTAGTAAATTTATACAAAACCCCTAACTGATTAACTTCTACGAAGAATTCCACATCTTCTTTTTTATCATATTTTTTTATTTCTTCTTCGGTTATTATTATTGAATTTTTTTTCTCCTGTTTCAATTTTTCTTTTTTAGCAATTTCATCTTTCTCTTTTCTTTTAATAAATGATTTACAGTTCATAAATTTAACAATGCTTTGGTCTTCATTGTCTAGATAGTGTGCGTTTTCCTCTGGGAAAACAGCATCTACTCCAAACACCTCATCAAAATGCTGAATTTTTCCATCTTTATTTTTACCTTTTACAAACAAATCTATCGCATAGGCTATTTTGTTTGGGTTTTTAGACCAAAGCCTAGCGATGCGACCAAGTTTTTGTCTAGCCACAACTTTTGACTTCGTTGAATGTAAAGAGATAGATACCGAAGCATTTGGAGCATCAAAGCCCTCACCCAACTTCCTAGGACTAATCAAAACTTGAATTTTGCCTTTTTTATATTCTTGTTTCCACAAATCTTCGTCTTTTTTTAAAGTTTTACTATGGATAGCTCGTGCTTCTATTCCCCTTTGCGCAAAAAATTCTGCCAAGGCTTCAGATTCTTTCACTGTTTTGGTAAAAATCAAGCCATTCAAGTTTTTCTTTTTTTCTTCAACTTGGTTTGTAAAATTATCTCTATATAAATTATAGACATATTCAAACTTTTCAACCGGATTTTCCATTTTTTCCATCTCTATTTTTTTATATCTTAGAGGGCATAATATTTCTTTTTTAATAGCATCCAAAAAAGTAACTTCTGCTATGCAATCTGGAAGTAACTCGCTTACTTTTCTGTCTTTTTTATCACCATATCCAGGGGTCGCTGTTACGCCAATATTAATTGCGTCTTTAAATTTATTATTTATAGTATTTTTTCTCATATTCGTTAGGCCTCTGTGAGCTTCGTCCAAAATTATCAAATCGTATTTTGAGGCATCCAACCCTTTGTACCCAAACTTTCTATTTCTTTCAATAGCTATTTTATACTCTTTTTGATCTTCTAATTTAATGTTAATAATTTTTTTAAAATCTTCAAAACCTCCTAAATCATCAAAACTTTCAATGTCCGCCCTCTCAATCAAATCTGTTTCTGTAAATTCGGTTAAACTTTTTAATTTTTCAATTAGTTCTTTTTTTTCAGAATCTTTTTGATCTAAAATCTTTTTGATAGATTCATTTTCATTCATCAAATCTAGATATTCTCTGGTTATCCCTGTTCTTTCTTTCATCTCAATGGCCATTTTTAAATTTTTTTTATATTTTTTACTTAACTCCGAATAAGATAAACTATCTGCAGAACCATCAAGAACGGCACTGCATTCTTTTAAAAAACTATTAAGGTTTGTGATATTTTCTTCAATTTCTTCTAATTTTTTTTCACCTTCAACTCCTGTAAAATCATTGAAATTCAAAACTAACGAATCATAAGTTGTAATTGTTAAATCTTTTTCTTCAGATTCCATACGTTTAGGAAAAGAAACAGTACCATCAACAATACCAATATTTGAATAGTTTGTTTTTCCAGCATTTCTGCAATTTCTTAGATTTATAGTTTTGACCAAATCTTTTTTAATTTCATTTTTTTCATCCTTATTGAATTTTTTCCAATCTTCCTGACTAAAACCAGTTATGTTTGTCCAAATAACATCTTCTATTTTTTTAATATCTCCTGCTTCAAAAAATTCCCACATCTTAAAATAAAATTCTTCATTATCAAGATATTCTTCTTCAATTAGATGTTTACCAGATTTAATAATTTCTTTTGCTAACTCTTTTTCTTCTTCATCAAGTGTGTCCCAAGCTCGTCCAATAATTTTTTTAGTTTTATTTATTATATTGTCAAATTGTTTTTCAAAATTTATATCTTTATCATTAATAATCTTCGGTTTTCCTGTTTCATCAATAAAATCATAAAGATTATCCCAATTATACTGACTAATTTTGGTAAAATCATTCAACCCTAAATATTTTGGGGCATGGCTTTGTATTTTTTCTAATGTTTGACCTATCAACGTTTCCCAAGGAACTACAATGAGTGTTTTTAAACCAATAGCTTCAGCCAATTCAACAAATAAAACAGTTTTACCATAACCTGTTGGCAATTCTAAATAACCCTTTTCTCCACCATCTTCAATAAAATCTTTAATTTTTTCAAAAACTTCCAACTGGTGACTTCTCAAAGAATAAGTTTCTTGATCTTCGTTATAATTTTCTTTATTTTCTGTTAATTTTGCTTTACTATTTGCAATATCTTTTTTAGCAATTTCTAAAGCAATGTTTAATTTTAATAAAAACTCTTCTTTTTTACGAGCCTTTACCGCTTCTGGGCTATTATCACAATTTTCCAAACTATCAGAAAATTTAGCAGAATTATTACCTGCATCTATCATTTTTTTATCTAACTTAGTCAATTTAAAATCATTGTTAAGGCTTTTACTATTTACTATGTTTTCAGGCAAATGACGGTCTTCTCTCATATTTTTATATTTAGTTTATTTTTAATCAATTTATATTCTACTCAAAAAACACCAATAAATCAAATTAAACACTAAATTATAGCATATTTTAGCCATTTTGTCAAGTTTAACAAAAAAATCATTACTGGCTAATTTTCTTTTTTAATTATAAACTTTACTATTTTTACATAAAAACCAAAAATGTTGATAAATCATACTGATACTATTGACAAAAAATAAATATTATGTTAATATCAGCAGTTATGTTCTTTGAAACAAAACCAACAAAAAAGTAAACACCTTAAGATTTTATTGTGTTTTTCAACTTTTTTGGAGGTGTACCATGTCAGCAAGTTACGCGCGCGTTTTTGTGTCTTTGAGTGAAAAAGAGCAGATTGTTTTACGAGAAAAGCTTCCTTGTATCCTTGGTCCAGACTCTGATATTTGTTCCTGCGGGATTAAAACCGACAGCTGTAGTCATCTGAATCTGAAACGGGAAAACATCCAGGAATTGGCCAACTTACTATTTTCTATCAGGAAAA
>CAYRYH010000060.1:0-4330 GCA_964428525.1 uncultured Gammaproteobacteria bacterium
AACTTATTGCTCCAACTATCACCAAAATTAATACTACTCCTAATATAAGCATCATATTATTTATTCTAAAATTCGTTAATTTTTACAATTTTTGTAATTTTTTAAATCTTTTCAATCTCTTTCCTGGCATTCCAATACGCGCAATGATCACAATCTGACGCGGACTCCGGGATTTCATCGCTATCCAAACATTTTTTGATATCTAAGAGTGTTTTTTCTACCCAACTATCGTTGCCTTTATATTCTATCAGATTTACATCAAACTCTATTTTTTTATCAAAAGCTTCTCTATCCAATTTGCCGGTGCAATAAACAAAATAACCGGTATCTGAAACTTTCAGTCCATTTTGGCGCAATAACCATTGATAAACTTCCATCTGTCGTTTATACCCGTCTTGCCATTCTTTATCCAGTTCTTTGACCGCTTCTTCTTTGGCTGTGGCTTTGTAATCTACCACGATATATTCCCCATCTTCGTTTATCCAGAGATCATCTATCGCTCCACTGACAAGCATTCCGGTTTTTTGGTGCAGATGTTTTACTCCGCCGAAATTCCTACGCCATTCATCTAGTTCCGCGTGAGAAACAGGCCTAGCTTTTATTTTATATTCTTTTTGCAATGGGTGTTGTTCGTTTTTAACTCTATAACTATCAAATTCTTGTTTGAGCAGATGATCCACTGCGCTATTGAGCGCAAAAGGAAAACCAGGCACACGTTTAACACCGAGTTTATTATCTAGATAAAAACATCGCGGACATTCTAGAAATAAATCTATTTTGGAACGGCTTAATTTCCAATTTTCTCCGCCGTAGTTCCAGGAACTCCCGCGAGTAGCATTGTAGTATTCGGACATACCCTTAGATATTAAATATTAAGATATTAGATATTAAATATTTTTTGTAATATCCAATATTCAATATCCAATATTTTTCACCCTGTGAAATAAGATTTGAGCCTATTTCTTATAAATAATTTACCTTTGTATGATTTTAAGTACTTTTCTCTATGAGTTGCATCCTGTTGATTTAAGCACGCTTCATAATAAATTAGTTTAAAAGGTTTTCTAAGCTTAGTGGATTCTACCAATCCTTTATTATGTTGCTCAAATCTTGATTTTAAATTTTTTGTATAACCGGTATAAAATTTATTGTCTTTTTCAGATAAAAGTACATAAGTATAGTAGAACATAATTTTCCTTTTTTAAAATTTAAAATCATTTCACAGGGTAAACCACATCTTTCCTCTCCACCACTACACTCCATCCATGTTTTTTGGCATGTTGGTAAAGTTTATTATTGGGATTGAAACAAATCGGATTATCTACCATTTTCAAAAATGTGATATCCCCCTCTGAGTCCCCGACTCCGTATGATCCTTTTAATGTCAGATTGTTTCTTTCCACCGCGCGTTTTAGGACATTGGATTTATCCTCTATCAAATCCAAAAACAAAATTTTGCCGGTAAGTTTATTATTTTTATCAATTTCATAATCTCGGCCGTAAACTTTATCAAAACCCATCTTATAACCGAAATCTTGCACAAGCTCTTTGGGTGATTGAGAAATGGCCAAAAGAAAAAATCCTTTCTTTTTGAGGTCATGCACCAAATCGCGAGTATAACGATAAACTCTATCCTTTTTGGTGTTTATTACTTTTTTGGTTATGCGAACAAAATCTTTATAATCAACACCTTTGATATTTCGTATAAACGCCACGACTACGGAATCAATATATTTCTCATAAGTGTCCCGACGATTGGACCAGTTTTTGTAGGGCTTCATATAAACATCTCTGGTCTTGGGTGAAAATATACCCTCATCTATCAGGGCTTCCGTGATTTCAATCAAAAGACTGGAGCGAAATATCGTTCCGTCAATGTCAAATATGGCAACGCGACGAGGTTTTTTCATATATTTTTAATATCTTTTATTATTTCCGGGAAATTTTCTTGATTAAAATGTCCCCTATCCTGAAATTCCACAAAACAAGCGCCAGGGAAAAGATCTTGAAACTTCTTGAAATCCGCATAAGGCACGACTTTGTCGTCTTTGCTTTGATAAAAAACCAATCTTGGCGATTGTTTAATGAGTAAACTCATATCTTTACCAAAACGAAAATCATCGCCCAATTTGGTTTTCATACCTTTTTGTTGATATGGCGCGGAAACCAAAAAAGTCGCTTTGATTTTTTTCGGGAATTTATTTTCGGATAAATAACGCAACAAAAAACTCGCACCAAGCGAATGTCCTACTAAAACTACTTCTTTGTTCAAAAACGGGATCAATTTTTCAAACCAAATTTTCCATTCTTCAAAACGAGCATTGGATTTGTTGGGCATCGTCGGCAATATCACCTGATAATTTTTACCAAGCGATTTACCCAAATTATCTTTCCAACCTTTCCGAAACATCTTTTCAAAATTCAAATTTATCTTTTTTAATTCGGAAAGATATTCTTTGTAAGTGTTATAACTGCCTCCGCCGTGAATGACGATGATTTGTTTAGGCATAAATTATTTAGCACTTCTTATTAAATCCAATTTTTTCTTTATTTCATAAGGTTCAGAAATATACCACAAAATAACTTCGTGAGATCCTGTTCCGGCAGTATTTACTTTCAAAGCTCCTGTTTTAAACACAATTCTTTCGATAAAAGGCTCAATTACCATGATATCTGTGATTTTGTCGTAATCTATTGAAATTACACCTGTATTTAACCAACCACGATGAATCAAAACACGTTTATTGGTAAAGGCGTAAGCGTTGGAGGCTTTCAAATAAAATAAAAACTTAAACCAAAGAGCGGCTTCAAAGAAAACAAAAAACATGAAAGTTGTGAATCTTGATTGGGTTAAAAGTAGAGAAAAAATAGGGAGGATGAAAAATAAATTGATTAAACTATAAAACCAAAAATTGAATTTACAATATCTATCACTTATTGAAAATTCAAACTCTACTTTTTCTTCATTACTTAAAACCTTGTCCCAAATTTTTTTGTACATATATAAAAAATTAATTTAGTTTATTTTTTAATTTCATTTTTTATTAAAATTTTTTAATATTTTACAAAAGATTATTTATTCCATCCTAAATGATTATCGCTAATTTTAATTATTTTACCATCTTCTGTAACTATTTTTTTAATTGGATCAATTTTGATAACATTTAATGTTTTTTTCATATGACAATTTGGACAAAGAACCCAAAGATTATTTATTTCTTCCGTACCTCCATTTGATTTCTCTATAATATGGTCAGCTTCAGCATATTTTCTTTTTTTACCTTCTGAATTTTGAAATTCAAAAGTAAAACCACAAACTTGACAAATGTAATTTTCTAAAATTTTTACTCTAGTTTTTTGTTTTGCGTTATCAATTCTAACTTTAAATTCACCTGTTTTTTGTTTGTACCCAACGTTATCTTTAGGCTTAAATTCTCTGGCTTCTTGTAAAATTTCATCTTTTGATTTTTCTTTTACTTCATCAACAACCTCTTCTTCCAATAAAAACTCTTCACTTGAATCTTTCTTTGCATTAACAACTTTTGATTGTTCTTTTATTTTTTCTTTAACTTTAATAAATTGTTCTCCTTTTCCTTCTCTTCTAGCCACATCAAAAATAAAATCAAAAGTTCCCCAACTCATTGATGTGTCTTTATAATCAAAACTTTCTACAATTAACTTGTGTACTTGATTAAACTCCTTATTGTTTTTTAGAATATTTTTAGTTATTTCAGCCAATTCAGCCATGGCTTGATATTTTTCTCCTTGTGTTCCTTTTAAATTTAAATCATAACCAACCATCTGAGCAAACTCTTTATATTCCGATGATTTAACATAAAAATATTTATTTGGATCATGAGCAGCTAACAAAAAACTTAAGAATCTTACATCTATATAATTTTGTTTATCTTTTAAAGGAAATTTATTTTTAATTTCTTCAATAAAATTATTTATACGATTTTCTACAGGAACACTATTGTCTAAAAATTTTCTTAATGATTCGCGTATAAAAACAGTATTTTGTTGAGAAAATTTTATCAACATTTTTTTAGGAAAATATTGTCCAGATTGTACTAAATTTCCAGCTTTAGAAAAAGCCTTTTCAAGTATTGTTGATAAATTTTTTGAATCTAAATCAAACTCTTTTTGAAAAATAGCTACTGCTAAATATTTATAAGCTTCATCTTTTTTATAAAATTCCGGATCTTTAAGAATCCTTTTTGAATAGTATTTTACATATTCATTGATATTGTTTTCTATAATAAATTGATTTTTCATATTTTTTATTAAACACTTCACCCTAGGTTGGAGTGTTTGTTTTGGCTAAAAT
>CAYRYH010000061.1:0-4244 GCA_964428525.1 uncultured Gammaproteobacteria bacterium
GTAGGCTCCGAAAAGCCTTGTATTTACAGCGTTCCTAATAGGAAACAATCATATTTTTAGGATAGCAAATTATTCCAATTTTATCAACAAAGTTATCCACTGCAATAATTTTACACTTGTCCGCCTCTGGTGGACTCTTAGTGCGGGCGGAGAGACTCGGCTTCACCTCTCATTCGCTTCCGCTCATTCGGGTTAGCCACCGCCTCGCGGTTTTATTCGCTCGCAAGCTCACAAAACATCGCTCCGGCGTTCTCGTCTCTCGGACGGAATGCAAACTATTGCATTCCTCTTAGTGCGGGCGGAGAGACTCGAACTCTCAAACTGTTAGGTACGTGCTTCTAAGGCACGCGCCTGCCCTGTCAATTTTTTATTCTAAATTAACTTTTGAAATTTGCTAAACAAAGTGGGGATGGAGAGACTCGAACTCTCACGGATTGCTCCACGTGCTCCTAAGGCACGCGTGTATACCAATTTCACCACATCCCCTCAAGCTGTTAAAAATTGACAGGGTGAATATACCAATTTCACCACGCCCGCAAATTAACTAACATATTAAATCATAAAAATAGTGGAAAGTCAAAAGGTGAAAAATGACCAAACCCCAATGTCCAATGCCCAATGAATGACCAATGCTCAAATGACCAAACATAATCAAGGTTTGGGGCTTAGGATTTGATTGGTCATTGGGATTTGGGAATTGGGATTTAAAAAACTCTTTTAATAAATTTAAACTAAAAACAAAAGAGAACTCCATTCCTGGAATTCTCTTTAAATTATTTTCACTTATCTCCCTCTTCCTCCCCCATGAGACGGTCTTCCTCCGCCACTTCTACCACCTCTGTCATTTCTATCACTTCTTTCCGGTCTAGCCATTTCTACATAACCTTCTGGTTTTGGAAGTAAAGCACGAATACTCAAATTTACCCGTCCGAGATTATCAATTTCTTTTACCAACACTTTTACCTTATCACCAATTTTCAAAACATCACTTGGTTTATTGGTGCGAGCCCAAGCAATTTCAGAAACGTGAACCAATCCATCTTGTCCAGGTAACACATTGATAAATGCACCAAAATCTTCCAAGCGTACAACTTCACCATCATAAGTTTCTCCAGCAGTAATTTCGTGAGTCAAAGCTTTGACCCATTCTACCGCTTTTTTCATACCTTCAGCATCTGACGACGTAATCATCACACGACCATCTTGTTCAATATCAATTTGTGCACCAGTTTCATCAATAATTTTATTAATCATTTTTCCACCAGGACCGATAACATCACGGATTTTATCTGGATTGATTGTAATAGTTTCAATACGAGGAGCAAATGGGGACATTTCAGATCTTGGGTTAGCAATCACTTTTTCCATCACACTCAAAATCTGTTCTCTGGCTTCTTTGGATTGTTTGAAAGTTTGTTTTACAATTTCCCAATTCAAGCCCTCTGTTTTGGTATCCATTTGTATAGCAGTGATACCGTCATGAGTTCCAGTGATTTTGAAATCCATACCACCTGGACCGTCTTCAATATCTTGTAAATCAGTGATGACTTTCCATTTATCACCAACACTTGCCAAACCCATTGCGATACCAGCTACTGGTTTTTTGATAGGCACGCCAGCATCCATGAGAGCCAATGTTGAACCGCAAGTTGAAGCCATAGATGAACTGCCGTTGCTTCCCATAACTTCAGAAACTATACGGATAGTATATGGAAAATCTTTTTCTTCAGGCAAAACTGCAAGCAATGCTTTTTCAGCCAAAGCACCGTGGCCAATCGCACGATTACCTGGTCCACGAAGAGGTCCAGCTTCTCCATAGCTAGCCGGAGTATCATTGTAATGATGCATATAACGTTTGGTGCAATCCTCTTCCATAGTATCAATGGTTTGTTTATCTCCAGGCGCACCCAAAGTCACCACAGAAAGCACTTGAGTATCTCCTCGCATAAACATCCCTGATCCGTGAGTTCGTGGAAATAATCCAACTTCACCATAAAGAGATCTAACTTCTTCCGTTTTACGCCCATCAAGACGTTCGTTTTTTTCTAAAATTCTAGAAGTTATAACTTCTTCAACATAAATTTTAACTCGAGACAAAATAGCTTTTTGAACACTTTCTTCTACCTCTTCTTTTATCAACATTTCTTTTATTGCTTCACTAAATTTATCTATCATTTCTACTCTTTCCGTACGCCCTTTTTTAGGAGCATCAAAAATCCAATCCGCTTCATGACTTTTTACAAAAGCTCTTACTTGAGATTCTACTTCACGAAGTTTTTTATCAAAATCAGTCAAGTTGGCTTCAAAATTAATTTTTTCTTTTCCAACTTCACTCTGAATTTTATTGATAAAATCAATTACTGGTTTGAAATTTTCCGCACCAAATTTCATTGCGGAAATCATTTCTTCTTCACCGGTTTCTTTTGCTTCTGCTTCTACCATGATTATTTTTTCAGGAGTACCGGCAACAAAAACATCTAAATCACCTTTGGCACAATCGGCAATACTTGGGTTCAAAACAAAATTACCATCAATTTTACCGACACGAGCGCCAGCAATCGGACCGTTCCAAGGCACATCTGATATTGCCAACACAGTTGCTGCCGCAATCATCGCTGGCACTTGAGAATCGTTTTCTCCGTCAAAAGAAAGTGCGGTCAAAATCACTTGAACATCATTTCTTATTTCTTGATTAAAAAGAGGGCGAATAGCTCTATCTACCAAACGACCAGAAAGCACAGCTTCTTCACTAGCTCTACCTTCGCGTTTGATAAAACGACTACCTTTGATTTTCCCGGCTGCATACATTTTTTCCTCAAAATTTACCATCAATGGGAAAAAATCCAAACCTTCACGAATATTTTTACTCATGACTACGGTTGCCAAAAGTACTGTATCGCCATAGCGCACAGTACAAGATCCGTTAGCAAGAAAAGCATACTTACCGGTTTCCACCGTCAAAGTACGTCCTCCCCATTGCATGGACCACTGTTTTACGTCTAACATAACAAAAAATGTTATGGGATGATTTGGAAGCTGTGAAGACCTCAAAAAAGAAGTCTCTCTTGTCTCCAAACCAACCCTAAATTAATTTTCAATTTACTTTATTGTGTCATCCTGAACTTATTTCAGGATCTCCCATTACACGACAACACGGGGAGATGCTGAAATAAATTCAGCATGACAAATTATAAATATTTAATTATTAAAAATTGATTTATAATTTATAATTTATAATTTATAATTTTTTGTACGGTATTCTCCTATCAGCTATCAAAAACTTTCCTTTATCTTCGCTCAAATCAATAAAATCATCGGCTTCTTCTTTTAGTTTTGCTGAAGTAGTACCACCAAAAGCCACTACTTCCAATTGTTTACCTTGGTTTTGTAAATACTCTACCAATGGCAAATAATCTCCGTCACCAGATACTATAATGATAGTGTCCAAACTTGGTGATAAACGAATAGCGTCCACCGTAATCCCGACATCCCAATCGCCTTTTTTTTCTCCACCATAAAATGTTTGGAGAGGTTTTTCACGAGTTTCAATCCCTAGATTATAAAGCGCTTCAAAAAAAGGTTGTTCTTCTTTGCTTTCTGTAGAAATAACATAAGCAATAGCTCGGATAAGTTTACGTCCAGCTACAGCTTCTTTGACAATATTGCCAAAATTAACTTTGGCACCAAATAGATTTTTGGCGCTATAATACATATTTTGCACATCAATAAACACCCCAACGCGTTGTTCGGGGTGTTTAAGAGGGTGTGATTTTTTATTCAGAATCTTTTTCATTTTCTAATTCTTTTTCAATATCTTCGTCCAAAATATCTTCTTCCAAAATTTCTTCTTCTTTGATATTTGGATTTTTGATAACTTTGGCTTGTTTTAATTTAAGTTTTTTTGCCAATTCTTCAAAACTTTCTGGATTGTCTTTTTTCAAATAAGAGATGAGACGACGACGAGCGCTAACTTTACGCAATAACCCGCGACGAGAAGAATGGTCTTTTGGATGAGTTTTCAAATGCTCTGCCAATTCCTCAATTTCATGAGTTAAAATAGCGATTTGCACTTCGGAGCTTCCTGTGTCTCCAGCGTGAGTAGCAAATTTTTTGATGATTTGCTGTTTCTTTTTGTTGTCCAACATACAAAATGTTAATTAATGCCACGATCTGGGGTATGGGACCCGAACGGGCTAAGTAAGTTATAATATAAAGATATTAGCACAAATCAAGGGTTTTGTCAA
>CAYRYH010000062.1:0-4082 GCA_964428525.1 uncultured Gammaproteobacteria bacterium
GCTCTATCCACCGCATCTTTGGCAACATCGCCAAAATCTTCCACTTTGTCATCCATAAAATCTCTAGCTTTTTTGGTGATGAAATTTTTCACCATCCCACCAGTAGTTTCTCTAGCCATCCCAAGCAAACTAACTATCCCCTCCACTTTATCTTGGATGGAATTTATAGTATCCGTAATTCTCTGAAGACGTAAACGAAATTCTTCTACAATTGTATTTACATTTTTCAAAATTCTGGCGGCATAATAAAACATGTAACAAATAAACGCCGTAACCCAGATAATACAAAACGAAATGACGATATATAAAATATCTTTTGAATTTTCTAACATAGATCCTCCTTGTTAAATTTTAATTATATTTAGATTATAACATTTTATCATTCAATAGGCAACAACATTTACTTACGAATGTACGAACAATTTACGAAACTACGAAAAACCAACTCATTTTCGTAATTTCGTATTACTTTCGTAAGTTCGTACGTAATTTACCCTCTCACTTCCACCCCAAACTTATCTTTCAATATTTTCACTATCTCCCCCATCACAATCTCCACCTCTTCATTCTTCAAAGTACGAGTAGAGTCAGAAAAAATAAAATGATATGCCATGCTCTTACTGCCTTCTTTTACATGTTCACCTTCATAAACATCAAACAATTCCACGGATTTCAAAATCGGTGAAATATTTTGTAAAGATTTTAAAACTTCTTGATGTGTAACTTTTTTTTCTACCACAAAAGCTAAATCGCGAGTAGGTTCTGGAAATTGAGATAATGTTTGATAAACAAAATCTTTTTTGGTTTTCAAAATATCTCGCAGATCGCTGAGATTTATTTCTACCACTCCAACTCTATCATTCAAATCCCATTTTTTGGCAGTGAGTGGATTGAGCTCATATACAAAACCTATTTTTTGCTCTTGCACCACTATCTCCCCGGCTCTGCCCGGATGCATATAACCTTTGATTTCTTTAATCTCTCTTAAATCAAAATTAAGTTGCAAATTTTTCATCACTTTTTCCAAAGCCAAACGCGCTTTGATAAAACCGTTGTCACTTTTTTTCTCATAATTTATCGCGGTCAAGAAAACATCCTGACGTGGTAAAAGCTCATCTTCATTAGAAATTTCTCTTGGCCCCGGTAATTCAGATAAATATGTTTTTCCAATTTCAAAAATATTTACCCGATCAAAATTTTCCATATTCTTTTGGACATTTTCCAATAAGTTTAGCAACAATTCTCGGCGTAAATAAGGTTTTTCACTAGACAGTGGATTGTCCAATTCCAAATATTTATTTCTTTTTTCACCCAAACGATCTATTTGCAAACCACTAACAAAAGAATAATTATCGACTTCATCATAAACCAATTTTTTGGTCAAAATATTTCGCAAATTATGTTCCAAATCGCGTAAAATATTTTTTTCTGGAGGAGTAATTTCAAACTCCGGCATGGTACTTTCTATTTTGTCATAACCATAAATTCTACCGACTTCTTCAATCAAATCTTCAGAAAGAGATATGTCTTTGGTGGCGCGCCAAGTCGGTATTTTGACACTCAATCCATCTTTAGCTTTTTCTTTGACTTCAAAACCCAGCCGAGTCAAAATACTGACAATTTCTTTTTTCTCAATTTGTACTCCGAGTTTTTTACAAATATCGCTCACGCTAGTTTGTAGTGGCCCGGTAGCTAAGTGAAAATTCTTTTTATCCTCTACATTACTTACCACTTTAGCCTCAGAACAAAGCTCTAGCACCATCTCCACCGCTTTTTTCAAAGCTATTTCCGCCATATTGGGATCCAAGCTTTTTTCAAAACGAGCGGAAGAATCTGTGCGACTGTCGTAGTGCAACGCAGTTTTACGCACACACACCGGATCAAAAGTTGCGGCTTCAAAAATAATTTCTGTTGTTTTGTCGTTTATTCCACTATAAAATCCGCCCATCACTCCAGCAAGCGCGATAGGTTTTTCATCATCTGCAATAACCAAATCATTTTCCGTCAAAGATAAATCTTTTTCATCTAGCAATTTAAATTTTTCTCCTTCTTTGGCCGTGCGAACAATAATATTTTTTTCATTTTTATTTTTTGTTTGGAGAGTTTGTGCGTCAAACGCATGGAGTGGTTGTCCCAAATCAAACATTATATAGTTGGTAATATCAACGATATTATTGATACTACGCAAACCAATTGATGATAGCGCTCTTTGTAACCACAGAGGCGACGGACCGATTTGCACTCCGCTTATCGCTACAGCCATATAACGCGGACAAAGTGGTTCGTCCTCAACTGTAACTTTCAATTTTATTTCTTTGCCTGGAGTTATTTCTTTTGTTTCGTAAACACCAAATTCACGAGGAAAAAGTACAGCCACTTCGCGAGCGATACCATAATGCCCCCAAAGATCAGGACGATTGGAAAGAGATTTATTGTCAATTTCCAAAATCACATCGTCTAGTCCGAGAGCTTTTTTCAAATCCGCCCCAACTTTCAAATTAAGTGTAGTCAAATCCAAAATTTCTTTTTCATCTTTGGGTGGAAACATTTCAGTCAATCCAATTTCGCTCCCCGCACAAATCATACCATAGGAATCTATATCTCTGATTTTGGTCGGTACGATTTCTACCAACTCCCCCTCACCATGCCAACGAACTTTGGCACCCACTTTGGCCACTGCCACAAGCATATCGGTAATAACATTACTGCCACCGCAAACAATCTGAACTTTTTCTTTTCCCAAATCCACTTGGCAAAGTTTCAATTTATCAGCATTGGGGTGTTTGTCGGCTTTGAGCACCCTACCCACCACAATATTTTCCAAATTATCACCTTGTTTGATAATATTTTCCACTTCTACAGTGCTCAATTTCAATTTTTCCGCCACTATCTCAGGAGTAATAGAGTCAGGCAAAGTAACGTATTTTTTCAGCCAGTTGTATGATATTAACATATTAAAAAAATATTAATGCAAAAGTTAAAATTCAAAAGTTAAAATTTCAAGTCAAAATTTAAAATTAAAACAAAATTTATTTATTTTTATATATTCAGCTAATTAAAGTAATTTTTAGTAAATCATTTTTAATTTTTAATTGCAATTTTGATTTTTGACTTTTGAATTTTGAATTATTTTAAAATTGTTTTACAAATCTCAAATCTCCGCTCATCAATAATCTTCCGTCTTCAATCCCGTATTTTAACATCACTAAACGAGAAAAACCAAACCCAAAAGCAAAACCACTATAAACTTGTGGATCAAGACCGCCAGCTCGCATCACATTGGGGTGGATCATGCCAGCACCGAAAATTTCCATCCAACCTGTATGCTTACAAACCCCACATCCTTTTCCACCACAAAGCAAACAAGTCACTTCTCCGTTTACTCCTGGTTCAACAAAAGGATAAAATTTCGGACGCAAACGAACTTTGGTTTCCGGACCAAATAAGTGTTGTGCCACGGTTTCCAACACTGCTTTCAGATGTCCAAAATTAATATTTTTGTCCACCACCACACCTTCCAATTGATAAAAAGTATGTTCATGGCGAGCATCTGTGGCTTCGTTGCGAAAACATCTGCCTGGGGTAATCATTCTCAAAGGTGCACCATATTTTTCCATCGCCCGAACTTGGTTGGAAGAAGTATGAGTACGTACCAACCAATTTTCATGATTTTTGATATAAAAAGTATCCTGACTTTCTCTAGCCGGATGGGTGGCAGGAATATTTATCGCTTCAAAATTATAATAGTCGCTTTCTAATTCCGGACCATCCAATACCATAAAACCCATGGATGTAAATAAATCTTCCAAATCTTTTTGTACAACAGAATTGGGATGAATATGACCACTTTCTTTTTTAGGTAAATAAGGTTGGCTCAAATCCGCTTTTTCCTGGGCGATTATTTGCGCAAATCCAGCACTACTAAGTTCTTCTCTTTTATTATTTATCGCCTCTTCCAGTTCTTTTTTGATTTCATTGAGCAATTGACCGATATTTTTCCTTTCTTCTGCGTTTAAATCTTTCATGCCTTTCATGAGCTCGGTCAATTCACCGTTTTTTCGACCCAAATATTTATTTTCTAA
>CAYRYH010000063.1:0-3921 GCA_964428525.1 uncultured Gammaproteobacteria bacterium
GAGTTCTGTGGAAGTTAACATAAAAACAATAAGTTTAATTTTTTATTTTAATTTTATAACATAACCGGAAACCTTTCTATCGCCCGAGGACCTGGCACCACCACCACCAAATTCATGATAGGCATCTTCAGCTGATTTTTTCGGTACAGTAACTGTTATATTGTTTGCTTTTTCTATTTGAAACTGAATATCGGTATTTTCTTTAAGCCTGTTTTCCAAATAAGAAATGTCCGAAATATTGGTAGAACTCATGGCGGCGTTCGTAACAAATATTTCAAATTTTTTATCATTTACAGCTTTGAGTTTTTTTAACACATTTAAAGTGTTTAATACCAGAACATCAGGCACTCTTTCTCCGTAAACATTATCCATAACAAAATGTAGTTTTTGTTCGTTATTTTCTTTTTTTACGGGCAACACCGTAACCAACTGATCAGCAAAGCTTTTCTTACTATTTTCATTTTTACAATATAGGAAGAACCTGTTTCTATCGCCAAAACTCAAATTAGTATCATTGTTACATCCATTAATGGTACATTTGAGACAGGCGCGAATATTATTAATCACCTCTTCCAAATCACAAGTCATAATACCGACAATATTTCTTGCTTCCGTACCTATACTTTTTTCTAATTCACCTTTAATACTATCAAACCTATCTTTAAGTTGCTCATTGTTGCTATTTTCGGTATTTTTTTCAAATGATTTTACCATTTCATACAATTTTGCCCAAACACTTTCCAAGTTTCTTATTTTATCTCCAACTCCAGCGAGATAATCTTTAGCTATTTTGATTTCTTCTTCAGAAATTTTCTTACTTTTCTTTTTATTTTCCTCTTTTTCTATCAAAGTCATCAAATAGTGAACATCATTACCAATCGGGACAATACCTGATTCAGAAGTAAAATCTTCGCCAAGTTTTTGAAAAATTTTTACTACTTCCTTAGTTGGTATCTTTTCTTTGTTTAAACTTTCTATCTTTTCTTCCACTTTTTCTTTTTCATAAATATCGCCAAGTTTATTAACTAAATTTATAATTTTATTTGGCATGGTGTCGTTTAAAAGTTTTTGCACCTCTTTGACACTTTCTTTGGTCCAGGTTTCAATTTCAAAAGCTTTTTGCAAATCATCCAATATCTCCTGTTGCTCTGGAGAAACCGGTTGCCCTTTTTCCAATTCTCTAAATTTGGCGGATAGACTAGCTCCTGACTGTTTGCCATATTTATTAACTATCCTTAAAATATCTTTTTCTTTACCCTCAAAAATATCTTCGTCTGCCAATTCTTTAATATTGCTATTTATGGATTGTAATCTCAAATCAATAGTTTGCACGTTACCCATAATAGCTGAAACTTGTTCTTCTTCCACTTTTTGCATTGTTTCCGGACTGATATCTTTAAAAATATCGTTTTTGGAACGTAGTTTAATGTATTCTTTTAAATTCCCGGCAACCTCAGGGGCCATATATTCATTTACATCAACACTATCTAGATTTTCTCTAAATTCTTCCCATTTACCGTTTAATTTAAGAGCTAACATAAAACCCAAGAGATTTACTTTAAGACTATCTTTTCCAGCCATGTTAACCAAATATGTGCCATATTTTTTGATACTTTCCACGTGATTTTCATTCAATTTTTCCGGTATTTTAACTATGCCCATTTTTTCTTTAAAAATAACTTTGATATTTTCAAGTAATCTACTTTCTTCATTTTCAAAAATATTTCTTTTTTGTTCATTTTCTTTGGTATTATCCAATTGATTATTAAAAGCTCGAAAATTTTCCCGGATTTCTGCCAAAATTCTCGCGTTGTTTTTTGTACCACCATTTAGAACAATTTCTATATGATGAAGTGGCCAAAGTTTTTCAAAAAAGAGTTTTTGTTCAACTTTCGAAAGTTTCGGAATTACCTCATAAATATAACTGGAAAAAAGAGAAGGTGCCGCATCGAGCACATCTTTACCGACTTTATAGAAATAACTTTTTTCTTCAACATCCCAATTTTGCTTATCGGCAATATTTTCCATTTTTTGTAAACCCTGCCTGATTTCTTGCTTGGTTCTACCCACCGTAGTTTTAGCTTGAAAACTTTTATTAAGTTGGTGTATAAATTCACCCAAAGATTCTACCAAAGACATATTCCCGACACCATTAGTACTGATAACTTCTAAAATTGTCTGCTCTTTGTGAGAAATGCTTTTTTCCCCTTCGTTTAATATTTTTTGATAAACCTCATATAATTTATCAAAAATAAAATTTCTATTATCCACGCTGTTTTCCGAAAAAAGCTCTTCCATTTTTGCTTTTATTTCTTCCGGAATTCTATTGTTTTCGTCTTCCATGTGACAAATTCCATATATCACCAATACTTCCGCCCAGTTATCCTTGGTGAGATTTTTTTCGGCAATTTTTGCGCCCTTATAAATATTTTCTACATATGCGGACCCATGAGATAAACTAGAAAACAATTTTTTATTAACAATTTCTTCCAAATCACCTAAATCTTTATTTTTTAAAATTTCACTATTTTTTAATTTAACGATGTCATCCAATGAGCTATATTCTCGTTCCAAAAGAAACTTAAGTCCTTCTCTGGCTGCATTTTCATAATCTTTATCATTATTTTCAAAGCCGCTTTTAATATAACCCAGCTTTTTAAAGACAAAGATCTTGTCTATATCTCCTTTTTTTAATACTTTCCACAAAGCATCTTTGGTAATTTTTTCCAAATCTTTTACTTCATCAAAATTTACATCTTTTGCCAAATCACTTTGTCTGAGCTCTATCGCGTTGGAAAAAGAACGACTTTGTCCATCACTATTTTGTAAACATTCAACAAAACTTTGCTTTATCAGATCCTCAATAACAACATTCTTGGCCAAATCAATATTTAAAATACGTTCTACATCTCTAGGCTGATTTTTTACCAAAAGGTTTTTAATACCTTTGTTAATGACATTATCAAAGTTAAACCCGGAAGAAATTTCACTTTTTGTAAATTCAATAAACCTATCAAAACCACTAGATCCACTGTCTAGACAATCTAACAACCCTTGTTCAACACCCTCTGTAATATCAATGCCATCCGCAAACTCTTTTTTGAACTCCACAATTTTTTCTATAGATTCTGGATAAGAACTGTATCTCAAACGTATTGCTATTTTTTCATTAATTGCATTTTTATATACTTCTGAATTTTTTAAATCTACCCCTTTCATCAACTCGCTGTTTTTGATTAAACGAATGTTATCTAATCTTTTATCATAAGATCCTCCTACACAATTAGCGATTGCTTCTTCTGTAATTTCCTTCAAATCTATTCCTTCGGCAAATTCATTTTTAAATCTAACGGCTTTTTTTATATCAAAACTATAATCTGCTTCTAAAATTCCTTTAAAGCCTTCTTTCACCGCATCTGAATAACCTTCTATGTTTTTCAAAAATATACCTTCTAGTAGGCCGCTTTCTTTAATTTTAACAACCCCTTCATAATCTTTACTTCTTAAAAGATAAAGCAATCCTTCTACTGTTTCTTTTTTTAAGTCTATTCCATCGGTAAATTCCTTTTTAAATCCAACAGTGCCTTCAATATAAGATCCAATTTTTTTTAAACTATTATAAAATCCTTCCTTCACAGCTTCTTCATACCCTTCAATACTTTTAAAATCAATATTTTGTCCTAATTCTTTCTTAATTTCCACAGCTTGCCAATCACCTTTTCTAAGGTGATCCAAAAATTTTTCTTTTACTGCTTTTTCATAACCTTCGATATTTTTTAAATCCAAATACTCGGTAACTTCTTTGTTTTGAACCGGCACACCAGAATCCATCGATTGGGTTTCCATAGAACCAAAAGCTCCTTTTTTAATCGCATCAGTCAATAACTTTTCTTTTATAAACTTGCTATTTTTTATATTAAC
>CAYRYH010000064.1:0-3915 GCA_964428525.1 uncultured Gammaproteobacteria bacterium
TCAACTGGCTCGGACAAACTTGCATTAAACTGCAAACCAAAAATCTCAAAGACGAAGATGTGGTCATCTTGATTGACCCCTATAAACCAACAAAAGGTGATTTTCCTCGTAATTTTTCTCCTGACGTAGCTATTTATAGCAAAAGTTCAGAAAATTCTGTGACTGTTTCTGATTCCGCGTTTGTTGTTGAGACTCTTGGAGAATATGACATCAAAGGAAATATGGTTTATGCTATGGCTGGCAATAAAACAGATTTGATTTTCAAAATTTCAACCGAAGGCATGAACGTTGTTCACCTTGGCGGTATCAAAGAAAAAATTTCTGAAAGTATTATTGAAAAAATTGGAACTCCAGATATTCTCTTTTTACCAGTTGGCAATGCAGATAAAACTCTTGACCCCAAAACAGCTCGTGATGTTGTTTCTTTGTTAGAACCTCGTATTATCATCCCTATTGCCTATCAATGTGACACTGATCCAGATGCCTCTCCGTTGGAAAACTTTTTGAAAGAAATAGGTATCAAACCAGAAATTACCGAAAAGAAATTTATAATCAAGAAAAAAGATTTACCTCAAGAAGACAGTAAGCTTTATATTTTGGAAAAAAATTACTAATTTTATATATGGCAGAAAAAAAGAAGATAGAAAAAACAGAAGAATCTTCTTTGGACAAATTTGCTATTTTTTTTGAACAGAAGAATAGCAAAAAAAGCGCCCAAAATATGATGATTTTTGGTGTTTTTTCGATTTCTTTGTGCTTATTAATTTTCTTTTTTTACACTACCAAAACACAGATTGATTTTTTTTCTTGGGATAGACAAACCGTAACACTAAAAGAAACCGCGCAAAAAGAATGGGAACAATCTTTTTCCAAGCAAGAAAAAGAAAAGACTTTAAACGAAATAAAAAAACAGGTTTCCGAATTTTTACAACAAGTTGTCAGTTCTACAACTAGCACGCCTACGATTAATACCAGTACTGCTGACTTGATGGTAACGAACACTCTCAACATCGCTTCTTCAACAACCTCATCAATAAACAATAACTAATATTCAATATTCAATATCCAATATTTTTTCTGTTTTAAACATAAATATTGAATACTGAATATTGAATAATAAAAAATATAATAATGTATGTCTCAAGAAAAAATGAAACTCGTCAAAGGAGATATTGGAAAAATCACTGATGCCTCTCTATCACAAGAAGTCAAACAAGCTTATTTGGAATATGCGATGAGCGTTATCGTATCTCGTGCACTACCTGATGTCCGTGATGGGCTCAAACCTGTGCATCGTCGTATTTTATATGCGATGTGGGATATAGGCTTGAAACACAACTCCAAATTTCGTAAATCCGCTCACGTAGTCGGTGAGGTGATGGCTAAATATCATCCACACGGCGATGCAGCAATTTATGATTCTATGGTTCGTATGGCTCAAGATTTTTCCATGCGTCACCAATTAGTAAATGGCCAGGGAAACTTCGGTTCCATGGACGGAGACAGTGCAGCTGCTATGCGTTATACTGAAGCCAAATTACAAGCCATAGCTGAGGAAATGCTCACGGATATTGAAAAAAATACTGTTAATTTCAACCCTACTTACGACGGCTCTCATAACGAACCTTCGGTTTTACCAACCAAAGTACCAAATTTACTTTTAAACGGCACCATGGGTATCGCTGTAGGTATGGCAACATCCATTGCTCCTCATAATCTAGGTGAGCTCTGCGATGGTATAGTGAAATTAATCGATGAACCAGAAGCTTCCATTGAAGACTTATGCGAAATTGTTAAAGGCCCTGATTTTCCAACCGGCGGTATCATTTATAATAAAAAGGATATTTTTACCGCTTTGGCTACGGGGAAAGGTGGGGTTGTAGTACGCGCGAAAGCCGATATTGAGGAACCAAAAGCTGGACATTTTCAAATCATCGTTACCGAAGTCCCTTACCAAATCAACAAAGCCACTCTTTTGGAAAAAATTGCTAATTTAGTTCAAGAAAAAAGAATTGAAGGGATAAAAGATTTACGCGATGAAAGTAATAAAGATGGTGTGCGTATAGTTGTTGAACTCAAAAAAGATGCTTATCCCAAAAAAGTTCTTAATCAACTTTATAACTTAACCGAGCTTCAAACCACTTTTCATACCAACATGTTGGCTTTGATTGATGGTATTCAACCTCGTGTTTTAAACCTCAAATCAGTTCTTGAAGAATTTATCAAACACCGACAAGAAGTTATCAAAAGACGTACTGAATTTGATTTAAATAAAGCCAAAGATCGTGCTCATATATTAGAAGGGCTCAAAATGGCGCTTGATAAAATAGATTTGATTATCAAAACTATCAAAGCCAGTAAAGATAAAGATGAAGCTAAAATTAATTTAATAGAAAAATTCAAATTTACCGAAAGACAAGCAGTGGCAATATTGGAAATGAAATTGCAACAATTGGCAAATTTGGAAGCCAAAAAAATAGAAGATGAACTCAAAGAAAAAATGGTTCTTATCAAAGAATTAGAAAGTATTTTGGCATCTAAAACTAAAATTTTCAAAATCATCAGAGAAGAAATCGAGGAAATAAAAAATAAATTTGCTCAACCTCGCAGAACTCAAATAATAGCTCATGGAATAAAAGATTTTACTGTTGAAGATCTCATTCCAAATGAACCTACTATGGTTTTGATAACCTCTGATGGATATATCAAACGCATGCCACCTGACACTTTCCGTTCTCAATCTCGCGGAGGTAAAGGTGTTATCGGCATGACCACCAAAGAAGAAGAGGCTGTAGAACAAATTCAATCCACCAATACTCATGATAATATTTTATTTTTTACTAACCGAGGACGCTGTTTCCAGTTGATGGCCTATGATATTCCGCAAGGAAGTCGTACTGCCAAAGGACAAGCTTTGGTAAACTTTTTACAACTAGCTCCCAATGAAAAAGTAACCGCATTTTTGGCCATGGCTGATATGGAAAAAATAAAATATCTAGTAATGGTTACCACCAAAGGCGTTATCAAAAAAACACCGCTTAGCGATTTCTCTAATGTTCGCAAAAGTGGTTTGATAGCTCTGAAAATCCGACCTGAAGACAATCTAGAATGGGTCAAACCAAGTACTGGCAAAGACGAAATCATGATCGCCACCAAAGAAGGACAGTCTATACGTTTTGAAGAAGAAGATGTGCGTTCTATGGGTAGAACCGCCTCAGGTGTCAAAGGTGTTCGTTTACATGACAAAGACGAAGTTATCGGTATGGACATTGTCAATCCAGAAAATAAAAATTATAAATTCTTAACTGTTGGGGAAAACGGTTTAGGAAAACTAACTCCTCTTGAAGAATACAAAGTCCAGGGCAGAGCAGGCTCTGGTATCAAAACCGCCAAAGTTACGGAAAAAACAGGATTTATAATTCATGCTAGTGTAATTGATCCAGAACTTTCCAAAAGCCAAGATATTATCTTAATGTCTGCTAAAGGTCAAATTATCCGCATGCCTTTCAAAACTATCCCCACAACCGGTCGCGCCACTCAAGGTGTCCGTTTGATGAGGTTCAAAGAAGAAGGAGATAAAGTTGTTTCCGTAGCTTTGGTACTTCAAGAAGGAGATAAAGAGTAGGTTGATACTAATGTATAAATTGTACGAACGATACAAATAACTACGAAAATTATACTAATAAAAAAATCCTCCGTTTTACAGCGGGGGATTTTTTATATAATTTTTATTGAATTTTTGTGTCGCAATTTTCAATATTTTTGTAAAATAAACATTAGTTTGTCATTCCCGCGAATCCGCCAGCTGGCGGAGGGAATCCAGTGGCTATCTTAATTTTTCCTGGATCCCTGCTTTCGCAGGGATGACACTTTGTGTCATTTTTTAAACAACGACCGTAGTGACTTTATAAACTT
>CAYRYH010000065.1:0-3605 GCA_964428525.1 uncultured Gammaproteobacteria bacterium
CCAACTGTGGCCAAAAAAGAAAGTTGAAAACCTACATCCCAAACCAATACAAATGGATTTAGCGCAGTCAAAAACACAGCTGCGTAAACTAATAAATTGAAAGCTGAACTTTTGCGTCCCAGAAATTGTGCAAAAAGTAAAATCGATCCCATGAGTCCGGCACGCATCGCCGAAGCTGACGCGCCAGTAAAAATCACAAAAGTAAAGATCAAAATCAAACAAACCCAAAATGCTTGTCGGCGATAAAGCCCGACATAAATCAGAACACTCATCAAAATCCAAACGATAATTGTAATATTGTAACCTGATACCGCTACAATATGTGTAATTCCCGAACGTGCAAAATTATCTTTAACTTCTTGATCAAAACCACTACGCTCACCATACAAAATCCCGGCCGCCAAAGTTCGTTGCGGTTCGCCCCATAAACGCACCGTTGCACTATTTACTTTATTTTTTAAAGATAAAATCCCAGCCATTATTTTATCTCCCTGATTCTTCTCAAGTAATTTTATATTTTGCGGATAGCAAGTTACATAAACATCTTTGACCGCCAAGAACTTTTTGTAATTAAAATTTTCCGAATTTTTTGGCTCTTTCAAAGAACAGACCATCTGCAACTTGTCGCCATAAAAATATTCCGGATAAAGCAAACTGCGAAATAAAACTTTACCTGAAATTTTTTTATTTGTTTTATCTTTATCAACTAAATTAACTACTTCCATTTCGTATTCTCGGCCATTGGTTTTAGTGTTTGGTTCGGAACTGATTATTCCTACAATCTCATATTTTCCGTTTTGATAAAAAGCCACATGGTTTTCATCTATTAAAGGAACTTTCAAAAATACTCGCGCTACTCCAAAAATAATAAATAATATTACCAATAAAATAAATCGAAAAAAAATATACTGATAAAAAATAATTACTAAAAAAAATAAAATGAAAATCACTAAATATAGTTTAAAAAATTCTCCAACCAGATTATCAAATAAAGAAGTGCAAGCTGCCCCAAACAAAAAACAAAAACAAAACGCCAATAACGTCTTGTTTTTTGATTCAATGATAGATAATAAAAAATCCCTGACCCCTCCCATATGTTTGGACTTTAGTTATTACGTCATGCTGAATTTATTTCAGCATCTCCCTTTCCTGTTCTTATCGGGGAGATCCCGAAACAAGTTCGGGATGACACCTCGTGTCACTTTGTAAACACTCGTCATTCTGAGTGATAACGAAGAATCCCTTATCGTTTAACTTATTTCCAGAAGCGTTGTTTAAGGGATCCTTCGCTACGCTCAGGATGGCACTTCGTGTCACACTTTATGGACTTTATAGACTTTATGAACTTTATGAACTTATACAACAATATTTACCAATTTCCCCGGCACATAAACAACTTTTTTCGGCTCTTTGCCGTCCAGCCATTTCAATACTTTCAAACTACTCAGAGCCGCGTTTCTAGCATCATCTTCCGTGATTTCGTTAGTAGAAAATTCTATAGTATCGCGCAACTTACCGTTAACTTGGATTACTAAACTCAAATTACTTTCTTTAGCCAATACTTCATCGTATTTCGGCCAAGCACTTTGTGCTAAAGATTCTTTTCCCCCTATTTCATTCCAAAGTTCTTCACACATATGTGGGGCAAATGGCGACAATATCTTAAGTAATATTTCATAAGCATCAGCACAAATTTGTATTTTTTTATTCATTTCATTAACTAATTCCATCATTTTGGCAATCGCAGTATTGAAACGCATATTATCAATATCATCCCCTACTTTTTTCAATGTTTTATGCACAAGTTTGGATAACTCATCTTTTGCTTTTTGTTCTGGCGAAAGTGGTGGAATTATTTTTTCTTGCAAATTCCAAACACGTTCCAAAAATCTCTTTACCCCAACGAGTCCATTGGTATCCCAAATAGCGGCTTGGTCAAACGGTCCCATAAACATGATATAAGAACGAAAAGTATCAGCTCCAAATTCTTTGATAACATCATCGGGGTTGATAACATTACCTTTGCTTTTACTCATTTTCTGACCATCAGAAGCCAAGATCATCCCGTGCGCAGTGCGTTTTTTGTATGGTTCGCTAACTGGAACTAAACCTAAATCATGTAAAAATATATTCCAAAAACGAGAATACAAAAGATGTAAAACCACGTGTTCCATTCCCCCGTTATACCAATCAATCGGCATCCAGTATTTCAATTTTTCTGGATTAGCAAATTGTTTATCATTTTTTGGATCAATATAGCGTAAAAAATACCAAGAACTTCCCGCCCAATTTGGCATAGTATCAGTTTCTCGACGAGCTTTACCTCCACAACGAGGACATTTGGTTTCTACAAATTTTGTAACTTCCGATAATGGAGATTCGCCATTATCAGTTGGTTTATAATCTTTTACTTTTGGTAATTTAAGTGGTAAATCTTTATCCTCAAGCGGAATCCAACCAGGATTTAATTCTTCACCCTTATTGGTAAACAACCCACCCTTCGCACAATTTTCACAATAAACAAGAGGAATTGGCTCGCCCCAATAACGTTGACGAGAAAAAACCCAATCGCGTAATTTATAATTTATTTTTTTACCACCAGCTTTGACTTCTGGGTTAGAAAGCCATTCACAGATTTTTTCTTGTGCTTGTTTAGTAGTTAAACCATCCAAGAAATCAGAATTAATATTTTTTCCTTCCCCTGTAAAACATTCTTTTTCCGCTTCAGATAAATTTTTATCATCCAAAGACTCTACAACTTTTTTTATTGGTAGTTGATATTTTTTTGCAAATTCAAAATCACGATCATCATGAGCTGGCACAGCCATCACAATTCCTGTGCCATAATTATTCAAAACATAATCAGCTACAAAAATAGGTACCGATTCACCATTTACCGGATTTATTGCTTCAATACCAACTAATTTTACTCCTGTTTTATCTTTATTTAATTCTGTACGTTCCAAATCAGATTTTTTCTTGGATTCTTCTTGATATTTTTCCACCTCATCCCAATTGGTAATATATTTTTTCCAAATATTTAATTTTTCATTTTCTGGTGCAATAGAAACATAAGTTACACCAAACAAAGTATCAGCTCGAGTAGTAAACACTTCTATTTTTTCGTCCATTATTCCTATCTCTTCCGTTTCCACACCAAACAAAACACTAGCCCCAATACTTTTACCAATCCAATTTTCTTGCTGAGTTTTTATTTGTGAAAGATAATCCACGTCTTTAAGACCTTCTAACAATTTATCTGCATATTTGGTAATCGCCAACATCCATTGTTCTTTATTACGTTTTTCTACCTCACCTCCACAACGTTCACATTTACCATTTACTACTTCTTCATTAGCTAAACCGATTTTACAACTCAGACACCAATTGATTGGCATATTGGTTTTATAAGCCAAACCATGTTCAAAAAATCGCAAGAATAACCATTGAGTCCAACGATAATATTCTGGAGAAGAAGTGTCTATCACTCTATCCCAATCAAAAGAAAAGCCAATCATCTTGAGTTGTTTTACAAAATTGGCAATATTCTCTTTAGTCACTTCAGCTGGAGGTCGTCCAGTTTTGATAGCATAATTTTCGGTCGG
>CAYRYH010000066.1:0-3423 GCA_964428525.1 uncultured Gammaproteobacteria bacterium
TGCTCGGGGTGATATTTTTTGTGCTTACTTTTTATGCTGGGTTTTTGTGGTTAACTGCTGGCGGGGATGAAGGTAAAATCACTAAAGCCAAAGATATTATCTTGGCTGCAACTATCGGTTTGGCTATCGTGATTTTATCTTATGGTATTACGGTTTTTGTTGTTAGTGCTACGACAAAAGCTGCTAAGCCTCAAGGATTGATAGGTGATTAATTTTTTATTATGTCTAAAAAATATTTATTTTTAATTCTGGCAACTTTCTCTTTTTTCTTGGCTGGAGTAGTTTGGGCGCAGCCAAATATTGGTTTGGGAACTGCCAAAGATATAGCTGAAAAGTCTGGCTTGGAAACAGAAGGAGTAAAAGATACCACTTTGTCAGAAACTATCGGGCGTTATATAAATTGGGCACTAGGACTCACCGGAACTATTTTTCTTTTGCTAACCATTTATGCTGGGTTCTTATGGATGACTGCGGGTGGAGACGAAAGCAATATTGATAAAGCCAAAAAAATTATCACTTCTTCAGTTATCGGTTTGATAATAGTTTTGTTGTCATATAGTATTACCTCGTTGGTATTGCATTTTATCGTCAGAACATCGGCGCCAAAAACCTCTGGAGATTTGATAGAAGACGGTCCTAGCGCAACCAGTGGGTGTTGTCACATACCAAGTCGTAGTAAATGCAGGGAAAATAAAGGACCAAAAGATTGTGCGAATAATGATGGAAATTGGTATCCAGGGGATAATTGTTCTTGGGTTATTTCTCAACAAAATATAGATTGCACTTACGAATTTTAAATAGTAATTTTTGATAAATATGTTTAAAAAAATATTATTAATTTCTCTTTTGGGAATCATGCTTTTGGGGAGTTTCCAAGCTGTTTTGGCACAAAGTTCAGCTGATTTATTGTTACAACAATTAGAAGCTGCAGGAGAAACAGGTGCGGGTTTTAGTGAACCAACAGATCCTAGAGAAACTGTGTTTTTGATAATCAGATATGCTCTGAGCACTCTCGGGTTTATCTTTCTTGTGCTGACTTTATACGCTGGGTTCTTATGGATGACTGCGGGTGGAGATGAGGGTAATATTGATAAAGCCAAAAAAATATTAACCGCTTCGGTTATTGGTTTGGCGATTATTTTATTATCTTATTCCATCACCTTATTTGTTTTCAAAATATTATTGCTGGAAGGAGTATCTTTTCGAAGTTGGGATAAATAAATCAAAATAAATTTTCTTAACAAAACACCCGTCGTTTAGAGGCGGGTGTTTTTGATGGAGAGGGACAATATTTTTTCGTTTATAGTTGGTGATATCTGTAAAAAATCTCTTTGTTTTTGTGCTAGGAGGTTTTTAATTTGTGAAACAATATCATCGGGATTTATTTTGACAGCTAAATTATTTTGAATAAAATATTTTTCATTTAGCTCTTCTTGACCAGGAATGGGTTTGGTCAAAATAATATTTTTATTTAAATAAAGGCATTCGGATAGAGTTATCCCTCCGGGTTTGGTAAAGACGATATCGGCAAGTTTCATCAACTCATCTATTTTTTCTGCAAAATCAAAAACTTGATAATTAATATTTTCTGGATTTTTGATTGCTAAATATTTTTTGGTAAGTTTTTCGTTATTTTTTCCGGCAATCACTATCAGATTTAGGAGAGGGAAGTCTTTTAATATTTTTTTTATCATCAAACTTTGATCTTTGAGACCAAAACCACCTGACATCATCAAAATAGTTGGGTTATTTGAATCTATTTTATATTTTATTTTCAAAGATTCTAAGTTTTTTTCTTCAAAAAAATCAGGATGAATAGGTAATCCGGTTTTGAAAGCGGTTAAATGTAGTTTGTTTAATTTTTCCAAGACATTTTCTGAGGCTACGTAAAAATTACGAATACCGGGTGTTAACCAAAAATAGTGTAAACCATAATCAGTGATTACCATATCAAGCGGAATGTTTTTTGCCACTCTTTTTATTATCGAGGGGATCAAAAAATGAGTTGAAATTATCAAATCTGGTTTGTAGTCGCGAATTATTTCTAATAGTTTTTTATTATTGAGTTCCAATAATTTGTAAATTTTATTTAGGATATAAGGAGTCAGGCGAGTGTCTGTGAGATAATAAAGGTATTTGTAAACAAAAGGAAATTTTTGGACTGTGAGATGATAAGCATCAGCTGTGATTTTTTTGAAAAAAGGAGTGGCAAAATCTGTAATATCTATATTTTTGGAGATAATATCTGGATAGTTTTTTTGGCAACTCAAAAATAGCGCTTCAGCTGCACGTTTGTGACCGGCCCCTGCGGACATAGACAGAAAGAGTATTTTTTGAATAGGTTTGTTCATAGTTTAAGTATAGGGGTAAAAGTGATTATTTGTAAAGTAAAATATACGTACGAACTTACGAAATCCACCATTCGCCAACTGGCGAAGGTGGAACGAAATTACGAAATGAAATTGATAAATGAAAATTAATTAAAAATTCACCCCTGTGAAATATCGCCGAAGGCGATCCTGTCTTTGACAGGATTTCACGGGGTAAAAAATTAAAAATTGAAAATTTAAAAACACCCTTTAGGGGTGTTTTTTTGGGGTGGCTATCGGGAAATTTCACTCGGTGTTTCACACCTCTTTGGAAAACCTTCGGGTTTTCCAATACCTTTCCTCAGCAAGAGAAAACTATCGTTTTCTCCCTTTCCTGTTCAATTCCCGATAGATATTAATAAAAAAACTCTCCACTAAAATGGAGAATTTTTTTTGGGGTGGCTATCGGGAAATTTCACTCGGTGTTTCACACCTCTTTGGAAAACC
The DNA here is from genome assembly GCA_964428525.1 of uncultured Gammaproteobacteria bacterium. GTDB lineage: Bacteria > Patescibacteriota > Patescibacteriia > Magasanikbacterales > GWA2-37-8 > JAKLGL01. The sequence goes on from CAYRYH010000066.1 coordinate 2,817, forward strand.
TTCGGGTTTTCCAATACCTTTCCTCAGCAAGAGAAAACTATCGTTTTCTCCCTTTCCTGTTCAATTCCCGATAGATATTAATAAAAAAACTCTCCACTAAAATGGAGAATTTTTTTTGGGGTGGCTATCGGGAATTGAACCCGAATTATCGGTACCACAAACCGATGTAATAACCATTATACCATAGCCACCGTATGCTAGACCACAGTCCGTCAGACTACAGACTACGTTAGACTTGAGGCAATCAGACTACGTTAGACTTCAGTCTATCAGACTACGGACTAAATTGGACTCCAGTCTATCAGACTACAGACTACGTTAGACTTCGGTCCACCAGACTTCAGATTACGGATTATCTTTATTTTTTGTAGTCGGAAGACTGATAGACTGAAGACTGGCACAGTCTGTAGACTGAAGACTAACTAAATTGAAATTTTGCTAACACGTTTGCGTAAAATTTTGGTTTTTGTTTTCAAAATTTTACCAATTTTTGTGTTTTTTTTGCAGTGTCTGATTCGAGCACGATAAGCACTATTCATAAAATTTATGTTAAGTATTAATTATAATTATAGACATTATAGCAGAAAGTTTTTATTTTTCAAGTCCC
>CAYRYH010000067.1:0-3262 GCA_964428525.1 uncultured Gammaproteobacteria bacterium
AAATTATAAATTATAAAACAATTATAAATATTTAATTATTAAAAATTGATTTATAATTTATAATTAAAAATTAAAAATTTTTGATATGATGACTTCCGACTTCGACTACAATCTACCTGTTGAAAATATCGCCCAAAGCCCAGCTGAACCTCGGGATTCTTCGCGTTTGATGGTTGTTGATAAAAAAAATAAGATTGTAGAAAACAAAAAATTCACTGATATTTTAGATTATCTACAACCAGGTGATTTGCTTGTTTGGAATAATTCTAAAGTTTTTAAAGCACGATTAAAAGGTGAGTTACAGCTTGATCAAAAATCAGACAATATCAAAGATAGAAAATCAACAAATAAAATAATAAATTTAAAACCAGTAGAAATATTTTTGATAAGACCAACGGAAAATAAAGGTGTTTGGAAGGTCTTGGCAAAACCAGGTAAACGTTTAAGATTGGGAATGAAAATAATATTTGGACCTGATTTTTCTGCCGAAGTGTTGCTCAAGGATCCAGATGGTACGATTTTGATAGATTTTAATGATAGTGATTTAAATGTTCGCGCCAAAGCTAATAAATATGGTGAGGTACCAACTCCTCCATATATTAAAAATATAAATGTAACGGCGGAAAAACTAGTGGAAAATTATCAAACAGTTTACGCAAAAAACGAAGGTTCAGTGGCGGCGCCAACAGCTGGTTTTCATTTTACTCCGCAACTTATTGAAAAAATAAAAGCCAAAGGTGTGGAATTTGCCGAAGTTACTTTGCATGTTGGTTTAGGGACTTTTCAGCCGGTCAAAACCGAGAAATTGGAAAATCATAAAATGCACCATGAATGGGTGGAGGTAACGGATAAAAATGCCGGCCTGATAAATGATGCCAAAGCTCAAGGCAGAAGGTTGATTGCAGTTGGCACCACGACAGTGCGCACTTTGGAGGGTTTGGCGGAGGTTAACAAAGACGATAAAGATAAAAGATTGATAAAAACTTTTCAAGGGGATATAAACTTATTTATTGTCCCAGGATTTAAATTTAAAATTGTTGATGCTTTGATAACTAATTTTCATTTACCAAAAAGTACTTTATTAATGTTGGTCAGTGCTTTTGCCGAGGATCGCGAGTTTATGTTAAAATGTTACGAAGAAGCGGTAAAAGAAAATTATAGATTTTTTAGTTTTGGGGATGCGATGTTGATTCATTAGTCCATAAAGTCAAAAGCTCATAAAGTCCATCAAGTCAATTTTGATATTAAAAAACTTCCTACTAGTAGGAAGTTTTTTAATACATTATAAAAAGACTTTATAGACTTTAAGGACTTTACAGACTTTTAGGCTATTATTCAATCGTGACTCCCATTTGTCTAGCTGTGCCTTCTACCATTTTCATAGCACCTTCTACATCATTAGCGTTTAAATCTGACAATTTCTTTTCAGCTATTTCACGAACTTGAGCTTTGGTCAATTTACCAACCTTTTCTTGTAATGGCTTAGCTGACCCCTTGGCTATTTTTGCCGCTTTTTTGATAAGTTCAGCAACTGGAGCTGTTTTCATGATAAAAGAAAAACTTCTATCGTCATATACAGAGATAACCACTGGCACGACTTCACCTTTTTTATCTTGTGTTTTATCGTTAAATTCTTTGCAGAATCCAGCGATATTTACACCGTGTTGACCCAAAGCTGGACCAACTGGAGGTGCTGGGTTGGCAGCACCACCCATGATTTGTAATTTGATTTGAGTAAGTAATTTTTTTGCCATAGAATTAGTCTTCAGTCTTCGGTCTTCTGACTACAAAAAGACAGAAAAGCGAAAATAATTATTATTTACTATCGAGAAGCCTCCATTGGTGGAGCGATAGAAGGATTTTTTAAATATTTTATTAAACTATTAATTTTTTTACCAAGTTCATTGCTTTTGTTATAAATAATTTCAAAAGCCGCATTTTCAATATAGTTTTGATCCAAAGCAATATATAAACCAGCAATCACTTCTTCCATTGAAGTATAAGCAATTCGTAGAAATCTTATAAATTCAATATCTGATTTACGATCAGAGCCCTCGGTTATATTTAACAAAACCGATAAGGATGCTCGTTTAATTTGAATTGTTAAGCCAAAAGTTTCTTCTTTTGGAAATGAATTTGCTAATGTATAAACCTCATTAACAAATTTTCTTGCTAGTTGCCAAGTTTCTAATTGCTCAAATCTATAAGACATAGGTTTGTTGTAGTCCGTAGTCCGTAGACTGAAGACCAACTATATTTTTTTGGCTTGAAGGGCATCAAGCTCGACAGGTGTTTCGCGTCCAAACATAGTAACCATAACTTTAATTTTTCCGCGTTCTTCATCCACATGACTAACTTTTCCTTCAAAGTTTTTAAATGGACCATCAGAAATCCTGACAATATCATTCACTTCCATATCAATTTTTTGTTGAGTATTTTCTGCCGTAACTCTTTTCATCAAAGTTTCTACCTCTTTTTGGTCAATAGGAGTAGGTGTTGTTCCTGATCCGATAAAACCGGTAACATTTGGAGTGTTTCGTACTACATACCAAGAATCATCAGTTACAACCATTTCGCAAAGCACGTAACCAGGAAAGATTTTTTCTTCTACAGTAGTGCGTTTTCCGTTTTTTATTTTTATTCTCTTTTCTTTTGGTACCAAGATGTTAAAGATTTTATCTTGCATGTCAAAAGAAGCGATTCTTTGTTCTAAATTGTGTTTTACGTTTTCTTCGTAACCGCTATAAGTATGCAGTACATACCAGCGACGACCGAGATTCATCGTTTGTTTAGCCATATTATTTTCTCCTTAATTAAAGTAAATTACTGAGTGATGAGTTTGGTTAAACCCAGGTTGAACACGTAGTCCAAAACAGAAAAAAAGACTGCCATCCCAACGCTCATGGCGATAACCAAAGCGCTGTAGTTGATGGTTTGTTTTTTCGTTGGCCAAGTGACTTTTTTCATCTCGGCGTAAGAATCCTTAAAATATTGAATTAGTTTGTCCATAAATTTTTACCCGGTTAAATAAAATTTAGTATTCTCCCGGTGGTTTGATTGTTGGGTTTATAAACTTTTTAACCGATTAGAGTTTAAAGTTTTCCTACAACTAAATTTTGATTTCAAAATCCCAGAGATTTTGAAATCATTTAACCGGGTGAATTTAAAAACGGCCTGTCAGCCGATTTACATTGGATATATTAACATAAGTTGGTTTTTTAGTCAAGATTGGATGTACACTGGTTATTTTGGCTAAGATTAG
>CAYRYH010000068.1:0-3119 GCA_964428525.1 uncultured Gammaproteobacteria bacterium
GGGATGACACTTTGTGTCATTTTTTAAACAACGACCGTAGTGACTTTATAAACTTTATAACTTTATAAACTTTATAACTTATTATCATTTCAAATGTTCCTGGGAAAGCAATATATTCTCCCCCAAACCCCAATTTAAATCTTGTCACACCTGCATATTGATGTTTATTATCATAAATCCATTCTCCATTCTCATCTTTCTGAACCGGCGCAATACCAAAAAAATCATATTTTTTAAAACCTTCATTTTTGGCTTTGTTTATTCCAAAATCCTGTATCAGATAAGGTGCCATAAATTGACGATACTCATAATCAGAAGCTCCATAAAGATAGGTAAATGTTTGACCAAAGCTGATAAACATTCCTGTGGCTATGGGTTTGTTTTCAAAATATATTATTACTTGCGAAGTTAAATTTGATCCTAAAACTTCTTCATAATGTTTTTTGTTGTGCAACCGAAAATTATCTCGCTCCCCTGTTCTTTTCATCAAATCCCAAAAAACTTCTAAATCTTTTCTTTCTTCTATTTTTAATCCTTTTTTCTTGGCTAAGCCGATATTATATCTTGTCTTTGAATGCATAACAGACAGTAATTCTTCGGTGGTTTTTTCTAAATTTAAGATAAGTGTGTTTGGGGGATTTAAATCTTTAACTTTGACGATTTGGATATTAAATACTGGATATTGGATATTTGGTTCCAATCTCCAAAAAACACACTTTTTTTCTTTTAAATAATCATTAATTTCGTTCATTACAACTTTATAACTTTCAACTTTTAACTTTTTACTTATCACCGGGCCTTTTGGGCTAAATGCGTATTTCCAGCCAAACGGCATCTTTTCATAAACAACTAAAGCAATTGCTATTTGTTCATCACCGTCAAAAATGGCTAATCTTTCAACTTCCTTGCCCTCAGATAACAAAATATCTCCCCAAACAAAACTCTGGGAAAAAGGGTTAAAATCGGGAAATTGAGATAAAAAGCCATCCCAATCTTCTTTATTTATGTTTTTTCTAATTTCTAAAGCCATAATTTAATATCTTGAGTATACAATAGCTGAAATAATTTTTCAATGCAACAATACCTTTTTTTTGTTTTAATTTAGTCTACTTATATTAATAGACGGTCACGCTAAGCGTGACTATATCCGCGCTAAGCGCGGAGCTTGCAAATTTTTTAAGTTTATTATATACTGGAAGCAAATCGCTTATTAAACGCGAAATTTTTAATGTATTTAATATTTTAATCCTATGGGTTTACCCGGACATAGACGAACCTCGTCTGACAAAAGAAAAAGATCAGCTCACTTTGCTTTAACAGCAGTTTCCATTAACGCTTGTCCAAAATGTGGCAAAGCTGTTCGCCCACATCGTGCTTGCGCTTTTTGTGGTACTTACAAAGGCAGACAAGTTGTCAAAGTTGACAAAAAATTAAATAAGAAAAAATAATTTCAAAATTTTATGTCCAATCGCCATTTAGCTCGTAGCATCGCGATGCAAGTTTTGTTTGAGTGGGACTTTCGCGGGAAAAATTCTCAAGATTTAGGTCCTATCGTAGAACATGATTTGTTAGAATTTGGCGCCGGATTGAACGAAAAAGATTTTACTCTTTCTCTTATAAACGGAGTAATTGAAAATTTGGAAGCAATTGATACAGTCATAACTCAATATGCCCCCAGCTGGCCCATTGAACAAATAACCAATGTTGACCGAAATGTTTTGCGTTTGGGAATTTATGAATTAAAAATCGCTCAAGATGTCCCGCCAAAAGTGGCTATCAACGAAGCGATTGAACTGGCCAAAAGCTACGGAGGTCCTGCTTCTGGTAAATTTGTTAATGGGGTTTTAGGCTCAATTTACAAAGATATTCCCGAAGAAGAAAAAGCCATGCTTGAAGAAAAGACTAAGAAGAAAATAAAAGATAATGAGGAAGGTGAGGAAGAAATAATCTCTGGCGAAGAAGAAATTATCAAGGAGGCAAAAACTACACCTGTCAAAAAAACAAAAATTGAAGACGATGACGAAACACCAGATATTGAAAGATAAATTAAAAAAATATGCCGATTAAAAAAACCATTTCAAAAAATAAAGTAAAAAATTTGCGCGATCTTCCGGAAATAAAAGATCGTGGTTTTGAAATTTTAGAAGAAAAAATCGGTTTTAAATTCAAACATTTTGAATATTTAGTTCAAGCTTTTGTCCACCGCTCTTATCTCAACGAACATCAAGATTTTCCTTTGTCTCAAAATGAAAGATTGGAATTTTTGGGAGATGCTGTGGTGGAATTGGTAGTAACCGAATATTTATTTAACGAATTTATCAATCCTGAAGGTGAATTAACCAATTGGAGAGCTGCCTTGGTCAATGCCAAAATACTTTCTTCTATCGCTTATGAAATCGGTATAGAATCATTTTTGTTTTTAAGTCATGGAGAGTCCAAAGATGCTGGCACCAAAGCTAGGGATTATATCATGGCAAATTTATTTGAAGCTTTGGTTGGAGCTATTTATTTAGATCAAGGATATGATGGAGCAAAAAAATTCATTCAAACTTGGGTATTACCAAAATTACCTTTTATATTAGAAAATGGATTATACCTTGACCCAAAAAGTCGTTTTCAAGAATCATCTCAAGAACTCATGGGGATTACTCCGACTTATAAAGTATTAAGTGAAGAAGGACCAGATCATGCCAAAAACTTCACGGTTGGAGTATATTTGGATAAAGAATTGATAGCAGAAGGAAATGGTACTAGTAAACAAGAAGCTCAAACAGAAGCCGCAGAAATGGCGCTCAAAATCAAAGGGTGGAAAGGACCGAAGATAGACATTCTCAAGCGAAAAACCGGCGATCCGATATAGCCGGTCTTCAGACTTCAGACCACTGACTACGGAATACAGAAGACAGAAGAATGTAGATTGAAGTCCGACACGGGTTGCTAGCTCAGTTGGTAGAGCAGGTCCCTCTTAAGGACAAGGTCCGGAGTTCGAGCCTCCGGCGACCCACTAAAATAAAACATCCTCCTTGTGAGGGTGTTTTATTTTATTTGTCCGGAGGCTCGAACTGGGAAAGGGAGAAAACGGGAGTTTTCTCTTTATGGAGGAAAGGTATTGGAAAACC
>CAYRYH010000069.1:0-3009 GCA_964428525.1 uncultured Gammaproteobacteria bacterium
TTCAAGTCCTGTCACCCCGACTAAAAATAACAGTAGATTTATTCTGCTGTTATTTTTATTTGTGTTTGTGACAGGGCTTGAACGGGAAAGGGAGAAAACGGGAGTTTTCTCTTTGAGGAGGAAAGGTGTTGGAAAACCAGAAGGTTTTCCAAAGCGCAGTCACGACTTTATGTCGGGGCGAGCAGTGAAATTGTCCTGTCACCCCGACACTGTAAGACTTCCTTAGAAATAGGGAAGTCTTTTGTTATTATACAGCGATTTTTATCAGCTCTAGAATGATAAAAACTTAAATATTGGAAAAAATTATTCCAGAAATAATTTTAACAGAGTTGACCTGCTTTTTTAATTAAAAAAGCCCACCAGTTAGTTTCCTTGTAAGGTGGGCTTGAATAAAGATAATTACTGTATATTTCTTTTTTTAATGTAGAAGACAGTAATTATAATTATCAACATAATAAGGTAATTAATAAATAGCACAGTCATCAGGTCGACGACATGGCCGCTTATCATAGTTATTGCCAGAGCGGCAATAAATCCTACCGTTACGAATGTTAAAGAAAAAGGCCAGTTTAGGAACAAAGACAGTGAAAGTCCTAAAATTCCCAAGAATTCAATCGTTGTTGCTGATCTGTTTTGATTCATGGTCGCCTCCGTTTGCTTTTTTTAAAGAACAAATTTTTTAACAGCAAGAGTTTATTCCCTATAGTTTATATTATATATATAGCACTAAAGTGTATTATATTTTGGCAGTTTTGTCAAGGTGTTATTTTAAATTTTGAAAATAGTCAATTAACCCCGACTAAAAATAACAGTAGATTTATTCTGCTGCTGTTTTTTTGTTTGAATATTATTTATAATAAATATATAATAGTAAAGTATGATTAATAAAGAACAGCAAAAATGGCTCGACCATCTCAGCGAAACTAAACAAATTAGTGTTGTTGCTTGGGATCCGACTTGTGAAAAGAAATTTTTACAAGTAAAAAACCAAATCCAAAATATTTTGGGTAAACAACAAGTAGTTAAACATCGTGGTGCAAGTAGTTTGAAAATATCTGGTCAGGATGAGATTGATATATATGCACCTGTTTCAAAAGAAAAATATGAAGAAAGCGTTGATTTAGTTGTTAAAATTTATGGAAATCCACAAAGTAATTATCCTTTTAAACGCGCGAGATTTATAACCGAGATTGACGGAAAACATATAGATATTTTTATTATTAATAAAGATGATGAAGGGTGGATAAATTCGGAATTATTTCATAATTATTTATTATCAACCCCAAAAGCACTAGAAGATTACAGGATTTTAAAAGAAGAACTTTCTGGTAAAAGTGTAAAAGAATATTATACAAGGAAAACGGAATTTATTAACGAAATATTAGCAAACATTAAATTGATTAACTAATTCTGACCAAAAACAATGGCAGATTTTTCTGCTGTTATTTTTTTATTTGACAAACATATTAGTATATGCTAATATGTTATTACTATGTCTGAAGGTAATAAACTATTATGCTGTTTTTCTAGTGAAAGTAAAATTCAAATTTTGCATTGTTTGAGTTCTGGTCCTAAAACAGTTACCCAGATTGTGGATAATTGTGGAGTTTCACAATCAGCCATTTCTCAACATTTAAAAACACTAAAAGATTTAGATGTGATAGATTCTGAAAAAAAAGGTAAAAATCAAATTTATTATCTAAAACAAAAAGATATTGCTAAAATAATTAAATTAATCAAAAATATAAGCTAATTTCAAAGTATGAGTCAACAAAATGAAATGCTTCAGACCGTGCAAAATCTAATTAGAGAAACAGCGAAAAAAATTAATTTAACCCAGGAAGAAATAGATTTGATTGTTCAACCGGATAGAATAATCGAAGTAAAAGTTCCGATAGAAATGCAGGATGGTAAAATAAAAACTTTTGTTGGTTTTCGCAGTCAACACAACAATGTGCTCGGACCTTATAAAGGTGGGATTCGTTTTCATCAAAATGTAAGTCGTGAAGAAGTAATGGCGCTTTCTACTTTGATGACCTTGAAATGTGCAGCCAATAATTTACCGCTTGGTGGTGGAAAAGGTGGAGTAATAGTGAATCCAAAAGAATTGACCGAAACCGAATTGGAAAACCTCTCTAGAACTTATGCCAAGGCCATAGCGCCTTTTATCGGGGAAGATGTAGATGTACCGGCTCCAGATGTAAATACGGATGGAAAAATAATGATGTGGATGCTCGAAGAATATGAAAAAAAGATGAATAAAAAATCACCAGCTACTTTTACTGGCAAACCAGTTGGGCAAGGTGGTAGTTTGGGTAGAACTGAAGCCACAGGCCGAGGCGGGGTAATGGTAATGCAAAATTTGATTAAACAAACAAACAGTGATTACAAAACTATTGCTATCCAAGGATTTGGAAATGTAGGATATTATTTTTCCAAAATCGCTTTTGAAAAAGGTTTCAAAATAGTAGCTATTTCAGATGTTTTTGGTGGTATTTATAATGAAAATGGTTTAAACCCAGAACAAGTGATGATGACTGTAAAAGAAAAAGGATCAGTAATACATTTTGAAGATGCAAGAAAAATAACCAACGAAGAATTACTAGTTTTGCCAGTTGATATTTTGGTACCAGCGGCTTTGGAAAATGTGGTTACTAAAGAAAACGTAGAAAACATTCAAGCAAAAATTATCGTAGAAATGGCCAATGGTCCTATCACTCAAGAAGCTTACGATACTTTGAAAACAAAAAATATCATCAGTATCCCAGATATTTTAGCCAACGGCGGGGGAGTAATAGTTTCTTATTTTGAATGGCTTCAAAACAGAGAAAATTCTACTTGGACCGAAGAGCAAGTAAATGAAAAATTAGAAATTCAATTAGCCGGAGCTTTTGAAGAAATTTGGAATATTAGTAAAAAATTAAATTTAGATTTAAAACAATCATCTTTTGTTTCAGCCTTGGCAAAAATTGCAGGAAAAAAAGTTTAAAAATATAAGTATAAATAATT
>CAYRYH010000070.1:0-2924 GCA_964428525.1 uncultured Gammaproteobacteria bacterium
AATATTGGATATTAAACTTATTTTCAAACAATATTCAATATTCAGTATTCAATATCTCTAAAAGAGTTCCCACTAAATCTGACATAGAAAAAACTCTTACAAAGTTCATCGGTCTTCAACATCAAACCCCTCCGATGTTCTCTGCTAAAAAAATTGATGGTCAAAGACTTTATAAGCTGGCTCGTTTAGGAAAAACCATAAAAAGAAAGAAAAATAAAATTGAAATTTTTGATTTAAAATTACTTGACTACACTTATCCATTGTTAAAGGTGGAAGTTGTCTGCTCCCCAGGCACTTATATTCGTACACTTGGAGAAGATATCGGAAAAAAACTTCAAACCGGCGCTTATTGTTCTAAACTTACTAGGACTAAAATTGGGGAATATGATTTAAAAGACGCGATAACTTTGACTTCGGACTACGGACTTTAGACTTCACCTTTTTGTTTTTTGTAGTCCGTAGTCTGATTGTCTGAAGTCAAATGTTGTCTGTAGTCTGTAGACCGAAGACCGATGTGTTTGACAAAAAGACAAATTATTGTTATAATGGTTTTACAAAATTAATTCATTAACAATCTAGATTTGAGAAGATAGACGAAAGAATGCTGTTTGTGAATTTATCCTTTTGTAAATGAAAATGATAGGTTATGTCAAAATTTTATCTTAATAATAAAGCCAGAAAATCTGCTAAATTAAGCCAAAAAAATATTTTGGCGGTTTTGTAATTTAAGAGAAAAAGGATAAATAATACCAGCTTTTTTGGCTAATATAAAGCCAGAATTTGTTTAACTTCCCAAAATCTTGGGATTTTTTTATTTATATATATGGACGTTATATTTTATACCATTGGTGGGTCTGTAATCTCTCTTATTGGAGGGACTTTTATAGGTTATTATTGGCGCAAAAAAACCGCTTTGAAATCAGCCGAATCGACTGAAGCCAAAGCTGAAAAAATGCTTGAGGAGGCCAAAAATAAGCACCAAACTTTAATCTTGGAAGCCAAAGAAAAATCAGTTCAAATCATCGAGGAAGTCAAGAAAGAAGAGAAACAGATAAGACAAGATCTCTCTGCCACTCAACAAAGATTGGAAAAAAGAGAAAACATGTTTGACCAAAAAATCTTGGAATTACAAGATAAACAACAAAAAATACAAGAAAAAGTTGAACTTGTAAACAAAGTAAAAGAAGACATTGAAAAAATCAAAGTTCAACAAGAAGAAAAACTCCAACAAATCGCTCGCCTAACTCCTGAACAAGCCAAAGAAGAGTTATTTAGAAAAATAGAATCTGATGCCCAGGCTGATTTGATGGGTCGGGTAATGAAAGTAGAAAAAGAATCAACAGAGGTTTACGAAGAAAAAGCCAAAGAGATTATTATCGGGGCTATCCAACGATGCGCTTCTTCTCATGCTTCTGAAACTACTTCTACCGCTGTTACACTGCCTAGCGAAGAAATGAAAGGACGCATCATCGGAAAAGAAGGTCGCAACATAAAAGCTATTGAAAAATTGACTGGTTGTGAACTCATTATTGATGACACCCCAGAAACTATCACTGTCTCTGGTTTTTCCCCTATTCGCCGTCAAGTTGCAAAATTAGCTTTAGAAAAATTGATGGAAGATGGACGTATTCAACCAGCTCGTATTGAAGAATTTGTAGAAAAAGCCAAACAAGATTTAGCTCTTGATATCAAAAAAGCCGGGGAAGAAGCTCTTTATAGATTGGGTATCACCGGTCTTGATCCAAAAATGGTTGGCATCGTTGGGCGTCTTAAATATCGCACTTCTTATGGACAAAATATTTTAAATCATTCTATTGAAGTAGCTTATTTATCAGCTCTTATCGCCGGGGAATTGAAATTGGACGAAGCAAAAGCCAAAAAATGTGGGTTCTTCCACGATATCGGAAAATCAGTAGATCAAGAAACTCAAGGCTCTCACCCTGAAATAGGCTATGCTTTATTAAAAAAATTCAACATTGACGAAGAAATAGCTCAAGCAGCTTTGACTCATCACATGGATAAAGCTTACAATATTTATTCCACTATCGTTAAAGCAGCTGATGCTATATCCTCTTCTCGAGTTGGAGCACGTAAAGATAGTTACGAACAATTTGTCGCTCGCTTGGAAGAATTGGAAAAAGTAGCCGGTGGTTTCCCTGGTATTGAAAAAGTTTACGCTATTCAAGCTGGACGCGAAGTCAGAATCTTTGTAAAACCAAGTGAAATAGATGATTATGCTGCTTATCAATTAGCCAAAGATATCTGCCGTCGTATCGAACAAGAATTACAATATCCTGGTGAAATTCGTGTTACTATAATTCGCGAAACTCGCGTGGTAGAATATGCTAAATAAGTGAAAAATATAAAGTTCACCCCGTTAAATCCGGCAAAGCCGGAATTTCGCAAAAAGCAAAATTATTTAACAGGGGTAAATAAAGTCTATAAAGTACAATTAGAAATTAAAAAACTTCCTTCGGGAAGTTTTTTAATACATTTTAGAGAACTTTATAAATTTATTTGCCCTAGTTTACAGGGCGTAGCCCCGATTTTACGTCGGGACTACGCCCTGTGGATAACAATTTTGCCTATCTCTAGCCAAAATATTAAATTGGTGCTAAGATAATAGCAAGAAACTTACTTATTAATCTAATTTGTTTTTCTATGAACAAAGCAGAATTAGCTCAAGTTCTATCGGAAAAATTAAACATTTCCAAAAAAGAGGCGGAGGAATTTGTTAACACAACTGTTGACACCATCATTGAAACAATGAAAAAAGGTGAAGAAGTTGTTTTAACCGGTTTTGGCGCATTTTCCGTCAAAGTTCGCGCTGGACGCATTGGGGTAAATCCTCAAAAGCCAACTGAAAAAATTCAGATTCCAGCTGTAAAAGTTCCAAAATTCAAAGCTGGCAAAGCTCTCAAAGA
>CAYRYH010000071.1:0-2869 GCA_964428525.1 uncultured Gammaproteobacteria bacterium
ATCTGCCGGAGAAATCCGACCCCCTTATCTGTAATGGATTTGTGGGGTCTTTTTTTATTCAAAAATAATTTCTGACTTATCCACAGTTTTTTTCATATTTCAATCATTGACAAACGAAATAAAAGTAGTAAAATATGCTCTATCACAATCGATGAGTGGCATCTTGGAGTCAGGACATCTAGCGTCCTTCAAGAAAAATACTCTTATTTAAAAAGCACTATCGGTTCGTGAAGCAGAATTTCGCTTTGGGTTTCCTGAACAAAAAAACAATTTTGTTTGGTAGAAAAAAACCCGGTTGTTTATTACAACAACAAAAAAGAAAGCGAATTCCCTTTAACCGCAGTTAAGCAAAAATAGGGCATATATTCTCACTGCCTGAAAATAGCATAACTGCGGTATTTTTTATTCAGAAAATAAATAAGTTTTATTCTTTTCTAAAATTGACAAATAATTCAAAAGATGATATGTAATGTATATAAAATGTGGTTCTTTAACAATTTTTAATGGAGATTATAATGAACAAAACAAAAGATCCAAATCACCCGCCTTTTACGGTTAAGCACGCTGGTTCCGCAGGGGATGTTTATTTTAATGTTACTAAATATGAATTTCCTGCAACTAGAGATTACTTGGAAAAACTATTAAGAGATCTCCCTGTTTATTTCAAAATGACAAAAATGAACAAGGATCAAACCAAGCCGGTAAACAATTGTCGTTATGAACCTGTGGCATATGTCGACATAAGAACCTTGAATATTGAAGTGGATATTAATCCTGGAATATTTAATATCCGTATTTACCCGGATAAATGTGATGAAGTTATTGTCAAAATCGAAATACTTCCGGAAATTATCAACGAAAAACCTGAAAAAACATTGGTCTCACTTTTGAATTTGACCAGGCCGGGTAATGGACAAATTGTCACTTCTTTTTATTCTCGATATGAAAATTTCAACATTAATTGTCCTCTTTCTAAAAAAGATCTTAGTTCTCATTTTTGTTCAGAGAACATCAAAGAAGGAATTAATTTTGAAATATATTCATATCACCCCGTTTATCAAAAAGAATTCAAATTAATGGAAAATTTCTTTTTTGGAGCGGCAAAACTTCAAAGTTTGCTCAATCTTATTGCCGGTGGGGAAGAAGAAAAATTGACAGTTACTAAAATAGATTATTGGAAAGAACTTATCTTTTACGTTGTGAAAAATATGCGTTTTGCATATGAAGGACCGTTTGGATTTGTTGAAAACGACGAATCAAGGCTGTATTATCTGGATACTTGGGACAAGATCGAAAATATAGAAAAAGGTCTTGTAACCTCAAAAGACTACCCTGATATTGATAAATATCTTGTTGCATGTCTTGAAGAGCTTCGCTATAAAATTTTATGGAAATAACATTCCCTCTCCCCGGTCTGCGATCAACAACTGAGCGCTCAGTGTTGATTCGCAGCCGGGGCGTTTTTTTTATATACAAATAAATAATACCAATATACAAATTGTACTAATGATACGAATGCTATACGAAAATTTATACGAATGAACAAATTTTAGATTTATGATTTTTGATTTATGAATTACCGTTTTTTGTCATTCTAAAATCTGCAATCAAAAATCTGAAATTAGTTAATCTTGCAATCTTTCAATTCATCTTCTATAATTAAACTCTATGAAGAAAAATAAACTCAAAAAACCTATTTTACTTGCCCCTGTCCGAGACGAAGTCTCTTTTACCGCCGCAATTGAAGCCGGAGCGGATGCGGTTTATTTTGGTGTTGGTGAACTAAATATGCGTTTGAGTTCCCGTGGAATAAATTTGAAACAACTCCCCCGCTTTGTCAAAAAAGCTCATCAAAAAAATGTTTTAGTTTATATCGCTCTAAATGTGATTGTCTATGAAAAAGAATTAGTGCGCGCAGAAAAAATCCTAAAACAAATCAAAAAATCTGGAGTTGATGCCGTAATAATTTCCGATTTTGCACTTATTTCTCTATGCCAAAAACTCAAAATCCCTTTTCATATTTCTACTCAAGTCAATATCAGTAATAGTTCTGAAGTAAAATTTTTTGAACGTCTAGGTGCCAAAGCCGTGGTACTCGCACGTGAATGTACACTGGCTCAAATCAAAGAGATAAAAAAGAAAAGTAAAATCAAAATTGAAATGTTTGTTCACGGCGCGATGTGCGTCTCTGTTTCCGGTCGTTGTTATATGTCAGAATTTACTTCTTGTAAATCTGCCAACCGCGGGCAGTGTTCACAACCTTGCCGTCGTGAATACGAAATTCGGGATACTCAAACCGGTGACGAACTTATCATCGGCAAAGGTTATGTGATGAGCCCCAAAGATCTTTGTACTTTACAAGTCTTAAACAAAGTCATGGCAACTGGTGTGGATATTTTGAAAATTGAAGGTCGTAGCCGATCTCCTGAATATATCAAAACTGTGGTTAGCGCTTATAGAACTGCTATTGATGCAATCTCACAAAAAAAATATACAACTAAAATAGCTGAAGAGTTGGTAAAAAAAGTTTCAGATGTATATAACCGCGGATTTTCTACCGGCTTTCTTTTTGGCGCACCCGGTAGCGAAGGTTGGGCACGAATTTCTGGAACTGCATCTAAAATAAAAAAAGAACGCCTCGGCTATGTGCGTAATTATTATAGTAAAAATAAAATTGGAGAAATTTATCTGGAAGCCAACACTCTAAAAGCTGGTGATAAAATCCAAATTGAAGGACCGACTACGGGTGTAATAGATTTTGTAATTCCAGAATTTTGGGTGAATGATAAGCCAGCCAAGAGCGCTAAATTGAAAGATGTGGTTACGTTCAAAGCACCGGTTGGGTTTAGGAGAAATGATAAAGTATATA
>CAYRYH010000072.1:0-2733 GCA_964428525.1 uncultured Gammaproteobacteria bacterium
CACTTTTGTCAAGAGGTAAAAGTGGCTAAGATTAGCCAAAACGCAATTTTGAAAGTATTCCAAATATGGGTATTTGTTATTATTTAAAAAAAATGATATAATGTAAAAAAACAAAAATGTGGCTATAACTCCAGAAAAACAACTAGATAATCAAACAATTATACACCCTGAACAAGGGGTTGATTTTGACGTAAAAGAAACCCCGGAAAAAGCTAAGACAAAAGAAATTTCCGAAAAAGAACCTGAGAAAAAAGAAGAGATAAAAAAAGAAACTGAAAAAAAACTATTATTTCGCAAACCTAGGACACCTGTTTTACCTATCCAAAGAACCAAAGACGAGATAGAGATAAAAGTAGAAAAAATCATGGAAGAGGGCCTTAAAGAAGCATTTGAGAAAATGTCCCCTATCGCCCAGCAAGAATTCAAAATAAAGGGCGAAGAAACTGCTGAAAAAATATCTCAGCTACTCAAAAAAACTCACGTGAAAGTAAAAAAAATATTTGCCCTACTTTTTGATTGGCTCAAGATGATACCCGGGGTAAACTTCTTTTTCATGGAACAAGAAGCTAAAATCAAAGCAGACAAAATAATGGCTTTAAAAAAATAATTTCTGTTTATGTCATTTTTGGAAATTTTTGAAATAAATTTAAGTTTTTTAACATTAACTAATTTGGGCATTCCCAGCGAAACTCAAACTATTTTTTTTGCTTCTATTTTGATGGTAATCTGTTTTGTTTTGATGATTAATATCCTCAAACTAGTTCTTCATGAAAAAACTCGTCGTAGTAAAGCTTTCAAAAAAACAATTTTTCTTATCAAAGTTCCCAAAGAAAGAAAAAATGACAAACAAGAAGGTGGGCAAGAAGAAAACATCACTCAAATTCGCGAACAAGTAGCGATAGCTGAAACTCTTTTTTCCAATCTAGCCGGCTTACGTCCGCAAAAAGGATTGTTTGCTTGGTTCTCTGGTCGCAATGACCACATGTCTTTTGAAATCGTAGTAAAAGACGGGTCAATTTCTTTTTATGTAGCCGTTCCTCAAAAAATACGTAGTCTGGTAGAACAACAGATTCACGCTCAATATTCCAGTGCTGAAATCACAGAGGAACCTGATTATAATATTTTCAAACCTCAAAGTAATATTGTCGGCGCTTATCTGACTTTCAAAGAAAAATCTTTCTTCCCTTTCAAAACTTACAAAAATTCCGACAGCGATCCTCTATCGGCTCTACTAAATCCACTTTCTAAATTAGAAAACGACGAAGGCGCTCTCATCCAATACGTCATTCGTTCAGCTCACACCACTTGGCGCAAAGAAGGCGTCCGGATAATCCGTGCTATAAAAGAAGGTAAAAAATTTGAAGCTGTGTTAAAAAGTTCAAGTTTTGGTAAAGCCGCTGCTAGTTGGAAAAAAGTTATATTTTCCAGCAAGAAAAAAGACGGCATGTCAATACCGGAGGAATCATACCATCTAACACAGATGGAAGAAGAGATGGTCAAAGGCATGGAAGAAAAAATAAGTCACGGTGGATTGGAAATCACCATCCGTTTAGTCAGTTCATCTAATACAAAAGAAAGGGCTCAGCTAAACCTGGATAATATTATAAATTCTTTTTCTCAATATAATATTTATCGCTACGGAAATTCTTTTTCTGCACTTATTCCTCGCAGGCCAAATCGACTTATTCAAGATTCCATTTATCGCGCTTTTAACGAAAGATTTAAACGTGTTGCCTCTACTGAAGAAATGGCTTCTTTTTGGCATATGCCACTTCCGTCTACCGAGACTCCACGTATCAATTGGCTTGGGGCACGCAAAGCTCCGCCACCGCTAAATATTCCTACAGAAGGACTTGTCATGGGGCGAGCTATTTATCGTGGTAAAGAAACTATCGTCCGTATGAAACGCGGTGACAGACGACGTCATACATATATAGTTGGTAAATCCGGTGGTGGTAAATCAGCTTTTATTCAAAGTTTAGCTGTCCAAGATATCGTTAACGGCGAAGGTGTTTGTGTTGTAGATCCACACGGAGATTTTGCCGAATATGTACTACAACATGTTCCCAAAGAAAGAGCTGAGGATGTTATCTATTTCAACCCAGCCGATACTGATAGACCAATAGGTCTCAATATGTTGGAAGTAAAAACCGAAGAACAAAAAGATTTTGCTTGTCAGGAAATGATTGCTATGTTTTATAAAATGGTTACTGACCCTTCTATGATCGGCCCGATGTTTGAGCACCAAATGCGCAATGTCATGTTAACCCTCATGTCTGATTTAGAAACTCCTGGCACTATCGCAGAAATTCCACGTATGTTTACGGATGATGAATTTGTAGAAACTTGGAAGAAAAAACTAAAAGATCCAGTAGTGATGGCTTTTTGGGAAAAAGAAATGGCCAAAACATCAGATTTTCATAAATCCGAAATGCTTGGATACCTCATCTCCAAAGTCGGACGGTTTACGGAAAATGCTATGGTTAGAAATATTATTGGTCAATCGCACTCTGGTTTCAACTTCCGTGAAATTATGGATCAAAAGAAAATTTTGATAGTTAATTTATCCAAAGGATTAATCGGTGAAATTAACGCCAACTTGCTCGGGTTAATCATAGTTTCCAAAATTCAAATGGCCGCTATGGAACGTGCCTCTATCCCTGAGGAAGAGCGTCATGATTTCTTTTTGTATATGGATGAGTTCCAAAATTTTATCACCGACTCTATCGCCAC
>CAYRYH010000073.1:0-2332 GCA_964428525.1 uncultured Gammaproteobacteria bacterium
TCAAAAACTACTTTTTCACCTTCTTTGGCAAGTAATTTTTCGATTTTAATAGCGTCTCCGGTTTTAATCAAATATTGTTTACCACCGGTTTCAATAACTGCGATCATAAAATTTATAATTAAAATTTCAGCAACCCGAAAAGGGAAATAGTCAGAATTGCTTTTTTGTTTTTAAGTAGCGTTATTTTAGCAAAAAAATACCATATTTGTCAAGTCCTAGCGAATAAAGACCATTTTATCCCCTATTTTCAGTTCATTTTTATCCAAAAAACCTGCTGGCAACTCCAAAACCATGTTGTTTTTGGCCCTAGAAATATAAGGGGTTAGTTCCAGGCTACTTTTGCCAGGCTCAAGTGGTACGTTTTTTACCATATCCACAACTTCATAATCCTTGAGCCAAACAATGTCCAACGAAAATCTCATTTCTCTCATCACCATAGGATGCAAACTATACTCGTCAAAAACAAACAGCATCCCATCATACTTTCCTAAATTATCTTTGTTACTACAACCTTCATACATTCTTGCCGGAGTTTTAGCAACTAAAACTTTTAAATTTTGTCCTGCCAAAAAAACTTCCGCTTTCGGCCAATAATATTTTTGATAAAAATGCAAACAAACAGCACAGACTAGAAGACCGACGATAATGGCAATATTAAATTTATTAACCTTTTTTTCATTTGGAATGTTCATATAAAATGATACTAATATACTAATTTTACTAATAATACAAATGGATACGAAAATTTATACTAATTTTACGAATAATATTTTTTATTATTATCTGTGTCTATCCTAACTATCCTTGAGGGCTTTATAAATTTATCTCTAAAATTAACTAGCAAACCAAGTTTTAATTGACTTTCTTGTAAATATCTTTGCACCTGTTCATAATCTTCTTTATTTAAAATTCTTTTTGCTTTTAATTCTATCACTATTTTATCTTCAATTACAAAATCCACAACATTTCCACTTCCACCTATCTGACACTCTCTTTTAAATTTTAACTGGTTTTCTTTTAACTTTTTCTCAACAAGGTCCCCGTATTGTTTTTCTCTGGCATATTGGCCAACTTCATTGTGCGTTGCAAATAAAATTCCCGTTAATGTATAAGATAATTCTGGATAAATTATTTCCCCTCCCTTTTTCATAATTATTTTTAATATTGTTTATTATTTGTATAATTTTAGTATTGATTAGTATCATTCGTACCATTTGTATATTAGTATCAATCTTTAAATCTTGCAATCTTTAAATCTTGGAATTTCGTCTTGCCAACCAAAAACCCAAACACAGCATAACCACACACAGCATTCCCAACACCAACAATTTCTGCCAGCTTTGTAAAAACAATGTTGTAAATCCAAAAGCAAAAGCAATTATGTAAAATAAAATCACACTTTGACGATGGCCCAGTCCCGCATCAACGAGTTGGAAATGTAGGTGTCGTCTATCGCCTTTGTAAAAAGGTTGTTTGTGTAAAATCCTCATGAAAATAACTCGTGCTAAATCCAAAATCGGAATTGCCATTACCAAAAGCGCAGTAGCAATTTTTCCGCCGGCTATAACTGCCAAAATACCAAGCAAAAACCCCAACAACAGTGATCCGCCTTCGCCTAGAAATATTTTTGCCGGATAAAAATTGAAAAATAAAAACCCCAAACATGCGCCGGCCAAAACAAGAGCCAAAGTCGCAGTTTCGGGTTGAAAAAATTTGTCAGTACTAGATAACGAAGCTATCATGAGAGACCCGATAAAAACAATACCCGTAGTCAAACCATCTAATCCATCTAAAATTTTGGTAGTGTACATCATCCCTAGCAACCAAAAGAAAACTACTAAATCCGCCAAAATAAAAATATGACCGTAACCAAATAAATCAAGTCCAAAAATTTCTAAATTAATAATTCCACCAAAAGGATTAGTAATTTTTTGCAAATCAACTCCGCCAAGCACGGCTACAGCTACAGCTACGAAAGTAATAATTAATCTTTTTTTCGGAGATAAATTTTGTTTGTCATCAAAAAACCCCAAAATTATCAAAATCAAACTACCCAAGAAAACTCCGATAAATTCACGCGGTGCAATATGACGATGAAAAATATCAGTAAAAAAAGATAGATATCCAACCACAATCCAAAAACTACAAAATATCGCCAAACCACCCAAAAGAGGTACATTGCGACCGTGTAGCTTACGGTCCCCTTCTGGTTTATCCACAATATCCAATTTTTTAGCTAATTTTAGCGTAAAAAATGTAAAAATAAGGGATAATATAAAAGTTATAAGAAAATATTGCATATTTTTATTATTGTTTAAATTCTATCAAATTT
>CAYRYH010000074.1:0-2220 GCA_964428525.1 uncultured Gammaproteobacteria bacterium
TGTTCATTAAAAATTTTTATTAATATTTGAGAAGGAGATTGGGAAATGTCGGGAATAAAATTGACAGCAGAACAAATCAATGATTGTTTCAAAAAAGCTGTATTGGGTGGAGCTTTGGGAAGACCGAAAAGAGAAAGAGAATATATGAAAAAACTCTTGGAGGAAGGAAAAGAAGAGGAGTTACATGAATTTCTCGGAGAAAGAATTAAAAGGAGGAAGATTGTTAAAGAAGGTGTGGAGCGCGCCGGTAAAATTTGGAAAAAAAGAAAAATGGATAAACAAAAAGAAAAGATTTAGGATGTTTTCATTCTCTTAAATAAAAAGTTTAAATTTTACGACCAGCTTCGACTGGTCTTTTTTAATAAAAAATCCCGCAAAAAGCGGGACGATTAATTTTTTTAAGAAGTTTTAATTGGTTTAACATTTTTTTCCGGCACGTCGCCGATATCTTTGAGTTCAAGCATTAAAACATCATCATTTGGATGATGTTGTTTTATGCCTATTGCACAAGGACAAGTAAAATACCAATCTTTTACAACAACTTCTTTTCCTTTGTAAAGAACCTTTGCACCTTTACTGATGTAGTCCGGCACGTGTCCGCTCATGAAATCCTCCGTCAAAAATGAATATACTGCTTTTATTTAAGCACCAAAAATCGTTTTTGTCAATCTTTTCAATCTTTAAATCTTTGCAATTTTTGTAATTAAAAAATATCCGCTTTCGCGGATATTTTTTATCTCCCCATCATCTTCATCACCACTGCCACAGTTTTGAGCATGATCATCAGATCAAGCATCGGTGAGCGGTGTTTGATATAGTATAAATCGTATTCCAATTTTTTGAGGTTTTCTTCAATATTACCATAATAAGAATTTTGCAGTTGTGCCCAGCCAGTAAGCCCTGGTTTGGTTAAGTGACGTAAACGATAATACGGCAAAACATTGATTAATTCTTGTACAAATTCCGGGCGTTCTGGTCGAGGGCCGATGAGTGACATTTCATTTTTGAGTATGTTGATAAATTGCGGTATTTCATCAAGTCTGGTGGCGCGCATAATTTTCCCCAAAAAAGTGATACGACAATCTTTTTTTTGCGCAAATTGAGGACCTTTGGTTTCTGCACTACCGTCGGAGTTCAGAACTTTCATCGTGCGATATTTGTACATTTTGAAAGGTTTACCAAGCAGCCCGGTTCTGGTTTGGGTAAAAAATATAGGTCCAGATGAGGTGATTTTGATGAGTAGTGAGATGAATGGAAAAGTAATGATAAAAAATAACCCCATCAAGACTCCAGCCGTATAATCCAAAATTATTTTTACCCGATCATAAACTTTCTTTTCTTGTTCCGGGAGATTGTTCAAAAACCAATTTTCCGAAAAAACAAACGGCGGTAAACGACCAAACATTTTTTCATAAATTTCCACTAACCCGACAATACTAATTCCGGTAAAAAATTCAGTATAAATTTCTTTGGCCAAATTTTCATTTGTGCTTGTTTGTGGTGATAAAATTATCAAATCACAATTTAAACCGGCTTTTTTCAAATCAGCAAAAGAATTGAAAAGGGGATACTCTTTTAAATTTTCCGGTAATAAAAGTTCTGGGCTATTTTCCACAAAACCACAAACAACATAACCTCGCTCTGGTTCTCTGATAAATAGATTAGCGATTTCTAGAGTTTCTTTGGTTAAACCGATAATAACAGTTTTAGTTTTTAAAATATTTTTTGCTAAATATCTAAAATGTAAGTATCTCCAAAAAGAGGTAAAAAGAGCGTAAAAAATAGCGGTTAAAAATAAAATAGTTTTTGGACTACCGATTGGACTTTGTTGAAAATAAAAATAAGCAAACCCCAGGAACATCCAAACCAAGGCAGAAATGATAGAATTTTGTATTAATTCGCCAAAATCTTTCTTTTTGCTCACATCATAAAGACTGGCGATGTAAAAAATAATTACAGACAGTAAGAATAAAGGCCAGAAACTGTTCAAAAGTAAGGTAAATCTGTGCAGAGGAAATTCTAAATAACGTATAGCTAAAGCAAAAAATAGGCTTAAATAAAGCCAAAAAAAGTCGCCAATTAACACTATAAGTTGTTTGAAACGATAAAGCATAAAACCAGTTGTTTTCTCTTTGTTTCTTTGATATAATAAAGAAGTAAAAATTATGTTTCAATTTTATCCCAATTTAACAAAAAAATCAATTGTGGCCGTTTTTGTGG
>CAYRYH010000075.1:0-2219 GCA_964428525.1 uncultured Gammaproteobacteria bacterium
CAAGAAAATTCACACAAATCTCCTCAACATTTCCTTCATCAGGTTCTTCGGTATCAGGCTCTTCATCCACAACTTCATCCGCTGTCTCATCAACAGTTTCATCAGTTGTGTCATCAGCAACTTCCTCATCATCTGTGACTGAAGTTTCATCAGTCGGTTCAAAACACTCCGATCCTTCACAGTCACTTCCACCGCAAGCGGTGAAAATAATGAAAGAAAAAAGCACGATTACAATGTAAATAACTTTCATGATAAGTCTCCCGTATAAAATTAAATAATAAAACGTTTTTTTGTCATCCCCGCGAAGGCGGGGATCCAGGTTTTTATCACTAGATTTCCGCCTTCGCAGGAATGATACTTTTATTCTTCTCCGCCTAGGCGGATCAGAATGACAGGTGTTTTTTACTAAACTTTATAAATTTCTGGAGACTTGCTGGGCGTAGTCCGGTGTAGCTTTAGTGAAGCCTGGGTAAACACATAAAATTTTAAAGAGCTTTAATGCCTATATTTTACCTTAACTACGGGCACTAAACAATATATGATAGCATAAAACAGGGGATTTGTCAAGTAACATTCTTTTTCTTGACATTTCTATTCCGTTGTTTTATACTAAATATAAGGAATACAAATCCTTATATTTAATTAAAAATAAATGATTATATATGTTGCCAAGATATTACAATTTAGCTAATATTAAACAAAAAAATAAAGTTTTAGTTGTTTACGGCCCTCGCAGAGTAGGAAAAACCACTCTTTTAAATGATTTTTTGGCTAAAACTGAACTAAAATATAAAATTGATTCTGGGGATAATATTAAGACTCAAGAAATTTTAATGTCTCAAGATTTTTCTAAAATTTTAAGTTATGCGGAAGGTTATGAATTGATAGCTATAGATGAGGCGCAAAATATCCCAAATATCGGCATGGCGTTGAAAATTTTAGTTGACCAAATTCCTGGGATTTATGTTGTAGTTACAGGATCTTCTTCTTTTGATTTGGAGCAAAAGATAGGCGAGCCTCTTACAGGAAGAAAGAAAACTTTGATTTTATATCCTTTTTCTCAAATTGAATTATTAAATGTTTTCAATAAACAAGAATTACAAGAAAAGCTCACAGAGTTTTTGATTTTCGGTTCTTATCCGGAAGTTTTTTTAGCAAAAACAAAAAAAGAAAAAATTGCGATACTCAACGAGCTGGTATCTTCCTATCTATTAAAAGATGTTTTGAATATTGAAAAAATTCGTGGCTCTTTTCAGCTTTTAAATTTATTAAAATTATTGGCTTTTCAAGTTGGTAATGAAGTTTCTTTGAGTGAATTGGCGACGCAAATTAAAATGGATGTTAAAACAATTGCCAAATATTTGGATATTTTGGAAAAGGGTTTTGTGATAAAAAGAATGGGTGGTTTTTCTCGTAATTTACGCCAAGAAATTACAACTAAATCTAAATATTATTTTCTAGATAATGGCATTAGAAATGCAATAATTTCGCAATTCAATGATTTAAGTGATAGAGATGATATTGGAAAGTTGTTTGAAAATTTTGTAGTAATGGAAAAAATAAAAAAAGATGAATATAAAGAAAGCTATGGCAATCTTTATTTTTGGCGAACTTATGCCGGACAGGAAATAGATTTGGTTGAAGATAAAGATGGGCAACTTCGAGCCTTTGAAATAAAATGGTCACAAAATTTTAAAAAAGATGCACCAAAAGATTGGAAAAAGGCATATTCAGAGGGTGAATACAAAATAATTAATAGAGAAAATTATTTAGAGTTTTTGATTTAGATTGGTAATCGCAAACCAATGTGTACTCCTCATGGCTGGTGTGATTATGAAAGGAATAAATATCAATACCAAATCCCATGTGAAGGAGATTCTGATTGTAGATTTTACGATGTAAATAATACAAATTCTGACGGTAGTTTGAAACTTATAACCGCCTCTTGTATCAAAAATACAGAAACATCCAACCAACCAAACGGTTTTGGTAATACTGACGAAACAGGCTGTAAAGACAATCCGTTAGAATTCCATTTCTCATATTCCGATTCAGGCGAGGCAACTCCAAAAGTTCAGGTATTGGATAATTGGGGGTGGTGTAGTGGGGAGTGTACCACAGCGCCATATAGTGGGTTTAGTTATGGATGTTATAATGATGGAGACATTAATGATTGTTCTCTTTCAGAAAATGGCAATACTCCAAATATTTATCCATGG
>CAYRYH010000076.1:0-2211 GCA_964428525.1 uncultured Gammaproteobacteria bacterium
TGGTTTTGGCTGTAAAGGCACTGTCACCAGAGAAGAAAGTGAGGCTATCAAAAACACGACTTTGGAATATTGGACAGTTTACGATGATGTCGGAGCTATCAACAGTGCAGTAAATAATTTTAAAACTTACAGACCATATGTTTCTATAAATGTCCGACAGCTCAGAGCTGAAGAAATTTATGAAAGATTAGTAGAGGCTTTAGCCGAAGACAGGGGTCCGGATATTATTTCTGTTCCAGTTAGACAACTTCCGTTTTATCAAAGCAAATTAGCAACCATGCCTTCCACGGTCAAAGACGCTATCGTAGAAAGTAAAAAAACCGTTACCGGAGGAGTAGAAACAACTATCAATTTACGTAATGTTACTTTGCCAAATACTTTGACTATTGATAGAGAATTTTTTCAAACTGTCAAAAAAGATGTTATTTTGAACGGTCAAATTTATGGTTTACCACTATCTCTTGATAGTATGGTTATTTATTACAACAAAGATATTTTGGATAGATCAGGCGTGCCACAACCTCCTGCTAATTGGGCTGAATTTCAAGAAGCGGTTAGAAAAACAACGCGTTTTAACAAAGAAACTGGGAATATTATCCAATCGGGTACGGCTTTGGGTCTTGCCAAAAACGTAAATAATTTTGACGATATTTTTTATGTGTTGTTGAAACAAAGTGGTATAGATTTGAATCGAAACGGTTTTGTTTGGACAGGAGATAGAAATGAAAACCCTCTTTATAATGTTTTGGATTTTTATACTGATTTTGCCAACCCACAAAGAGATACATATGCTTGGAGCGAAAGTCAAGAGATGGCACTTGATAGATTTGTCAAAGGTGGTTTAGCTTTTTTCTTTGGTTATAATTATCATTATAATTTGATAAAAGCTCAAGGGGCAAATATCAATTTCGATGTTATACCTCTTATTCAGCTTAATCCTGAAAACCCGGTGAATGTCACTAATTATTCCGTTCAGTGCGTGGTAGGAAAATCCAAAAATAAAGATTTATCATGGAGTTTCTTAAATTACATAACCAATCTGAATGTAAAAGATTATTTAGATGCCACTGGCAGACCTACAGCCAAAAGAGCTTATTTGGTAGATCAAAGAAATAATCCGACATTGACTCCTTTTGTCAACGATCTATTGATAGTAGAAAACTGGTATCGTGGAAGAAATTATGAAGCTGTAAAAGATAGTTTGAGTTCGTTGTATGATGAATGGAGATCTTCTCCGCCGGCAAACTGGAATTATGATTTGCTAAAATGGAAGGAAAACGTGGTAAGTCGAGCAACAACTAAAATTTTACAAACTTACTAAAATTATGAAAATAAAAATATTACTTATTGCCGTGATCTTTGGTGTGTTGATGCCGGTTTATTTTGCCAAAGCTCAGGAATTTTGGCAACAAATTTATCCTGAATGTATCCAAAGACAAATGAATAAAGATTGGGATGGGAATACAGCCGGGTGCGACGATGTTGGGGTGTTTGTAGAGTTGGCGATAAATATAGGCGCTTTGATGTTCACTTTTGTTGGCGCTTTGGCATTGCTTGTTTTTGTTTATGGAGGTTTCAAAATGATCATTTCTGCTGGAGATTCTGGGAAAATAAAAGAAGGAAAAGATGCGATGATAGCAGCGGTTATCGGGATAGTAATAGCATTTTCCGGAGTAGCGATAGTGAAATTTTTGGGGGATAGTTTGCAATTGAAGGATGAGTATAAAATAGATCAAATAACTCAATCTACAGATAAAGAAGTTTGTTGTAAAATACCACAAGAAAAACAAATTAATGAAAGTCAGATTAATGAAAGTGATGTTTCTGAAGAATTGTTAAATTATGTTTATAAATTTACTACAAAAAATCAATGCCCGCTCAATGCAGAAATACTTGAATCGATAAAAAATAAAGCAGATTGTGAAAAGTTTAATTAATCTTTTATGAATAAAATAAAAACAATTTATTTTTCTATAATCACTTCTTGTTTTTTGAGTTTGCCTGTTTGGGCGCAGAATTATAGCACCAACACCCTCAAAAGTGATGCAATAAACAAACTTTCCAAAATAAATAGCATTGAGAATTTGATGAGTCGTGGGATAAACGCCATGGTAATGTTCATGGGGTCTATCGCTTTGGCTCTGGTAATTTATGCCGGATTTCTTTGGATGACCGCCAGTGGCAATGAAAGTAAGATAGAAAAAGCCAAAA
>CAYRYH010000077.1:0-2065 GCA_964428525.1 uncultured Gammaproteobacteria bacterium
ATTATAAATTTTTAATTATTAATCAATATTTAATTTTAAATATTTAAAATTGATTTAAAATTTATAATTAATAATTTATAATTAAAAAACTGTGTCTTTTATTAAAAAAATATTATTCTTACCACGAATTCCTTTTTTGTGGATTATTCGTTTATACCAACACACTCTTTCTCCTGATCACGGGCCTTTAAAAACAAAATTTCCTCATGGTTATTGTCGTTTTTATCCAACTTGTAGTGAATATTCATATCAAACCATAAAAAAGAAAGGGTTGTTTATTGGTATACCAAAATCCCTTTGGCGAATTTTACGTTGTAATCCTTGGAATGATGGCGGAGTTGATTTACCATAGACCTTG
This sequence comes from uncultured Gammaproteobacteria bacterium, assembly GCA_964428525.1. Lineage (GTDB taxonomy): Bacteria > Patescibacteriota > Patescibacteriia > Magasanikbacterales > GWA2-37-8 > JAKLGL01. The sequence goes on from CAYRYH010000077.1 coordinate 359, forward strand.
ACAAAAAGACTAAAATATGCTATAATATTGCCGTTGTTCCTTGACTTTTGAAAAACAAAACTGGAGGTAGTGAAGAATGAAAAAAGTTTATTTTTTGGAAAAAGACCCTGAAAATTCTCAAAAAGAAATCCTGTTGCCTTACAAAAAAGAGATTCATTCAGAGAAAATCGGGAAATTTATCGGTTTTTCTCTATCAGATGAAAAAAAAGTTTTCATCGGTTCGTACTCTTTTGTTCATCACAACGAATTACAAGATGTGATAAATAAAACAGTACCCGAAACAATCGGCGCAGAAATGTTTTGTGCTGGAAACGCCTCTGCAGGTAATGTTTTGCGGGATATCGTGTTTTTTTCGCACGACGACAACCCCGCGGTTTGTTTCCCCGGTCTCACAAAAGGGTTTTTTACCCCACTGAAAGATTGGGACGAAACAATAAATACTTTTGGGCTGGGAGTTTTACCTCTTAGCAAATAAGTATAATTTTACAAAACCCGTCGTTTTTATGCTGACGGGCTTTTTTTATTCTATTTCCAAAATTTTTTCCCTAGAAGTAAATCCACTAATAATTTTGATCTGGCTTTTTTTCTTCTTCATTTCTTTACTCAAAAATTCTATCAGTTCTTCATTCGCTTTATTATCCACCGCCGGCGCGGTGATTTTTATTTTTAAAACACCATTTGCCATTTTTTCACAAATTTTATTTACGGAAGATTTTGGAATAACTTTAACTTTTACCTTCATACATTTTATTTTTAAATATTACAATATTCAATATTTTAATATTCAATATTTTTATTTTCCCCTTATTATTTTCAATAACTTTAAATCCTCTACCACCAAATCATATTCCGTTTCCAAAATAAAATTTATATCTTTCAATTTTTTATTTTTTATAATAGCTTCAAAACCATTTTTTCCAATTAAGCCTTGACCAATATGCGCATGTCTATCTTTATGAGATCCGAGTTCTGTAAGAGAATCATTGCAATGTGATAATTTCAAATTTTCTAATCCAATTACTTTATCAAACTGCTCAAAAGTTTTTTTAACTGCTATTTCATTTTTTAAATCATAACCACTAGCAAAAGCGTGTTGGGTATCAAAGCAAACACCTATTTTATATTTTTTTAATTTTGGATGATGAATAATTTCTGCAATTTCTTCAAAGGTGTCCCCAATTATTTCTCCCGAACCAGCAGAAATTTCTATCAAAAATTTTGTTTCTCCTTTATAACCTGTTAACATTTTATCTAGAGAATCAACAACTTGTAAAAGTCCTTTTTCTTTTCCTAAGTCTTTATAACTTCCCAAATGAGTCATCAAATACTTTGCTTTGAGTAAGCTCGCTCGTTCCAATTCTTCTCGTACTACGGAAATAGAAGCGTGTTTGATACGAGGATTAGCAGAAGCAAAATTGATAAAAAATGGAGTGTGTACATACCACTCTTTTTGTTTATATTTTTTACAATTTTCCAAAAATTCTTTTACGTTTCTATCGTTTAATTCTGGTACGTTTCCCCCTTGAGGAGAACGAGTAAATATCTGAAAAACCTCACAGCCAATATCAGCAGCGTTTATTGGAGCATTTTGTACTCCCCCGGCAACAGAAACATGGGCGCCAAATAACATATATGTAGTGTAAATTATGTATTATGTAGTATGTATAATATAACCAATTATCCTTTTTGTAAAATAAAAAGAAGCTA
>CAYRYH010000078.1:0-2057 GCA_964428525.1 uncultured Gammaproteobacteria bacterium
CTAATTTTAGCAAAAATTTTACTTCTTGTCAATTAATTTTATTTGTAGTAAAATATACCAGATTATAAATACAAAAGGCGGGGGTGTACCCTGTCTGTTAAAATTTATTAAATTATGTCTAAAGACAAAGTAATTTTGGCGATAAAGCTGTTAATTTATGCCAGTTTTTTCGTTCCGCTCATTGTACTCCCAAGCTCATTTATCTTTCCCTTCATTGTGCCAAAGATTTTGACTTTCCGTTCTATAGTTATGATGATGCTTGGTTTTTATAGTTTGCTTTTGATTTTAGACTGGAAGGAATATAAACCAAAATTTACTCCGGTAAATATCGCTGTATTTTTATTTTGGCTTAGTTTTGGTATTTCTACCTTTACTGGTGTAGATGCTTACCATAGTTTTTGGGACAATCATGAACGTATGCTTGGCTTTTTTACCATCACTCACTACGTTATTTATTTTTTTGTATGTACCGCAGTTTTGAAAACTTGGGCAGAATGGCGTTTGGCATTGAAAATTTTCTTGATTGCCGGTTCTGGGGTGATGTTTGTTGGTTTGCTACAAGTTGGTAATCCGGATTTACTTCTCAATCAAGGTAGTAATCGCGTGGCCAGCACTTTGGGTAATCCTATTTATGTTGGTGGTTATGCTTTGTTTTTGTCATCAATGGCGATTTTGTTGTTTGCTAAAGAAAAAACTCTTTATTGGCGTTGGATTTTAGGCGCGATGTTTTTGTTAGCTTTTGCCAACATATTTTTTTCTGGTACGCGCGGTGATATTTTGGCTTTAGGCGTAGCTATTCCTTTGACTATATTTTTATTAGCTATTTCTATCCGAGATAATCCCAAAATCAAAATGTATCTTTGGGGATCTCTCATAGCTTTTGCGTTATTGTTTGGAATTCTGTATTTTAATCGTCAAACCGATTTTGTCAAAGATATACCGGCTGTTGGTCGTGCTATTAATACTTCATATTCAGATATCAAAGCTTCTCCTCGTTGGATTGCTTGGAAAATAGCCCTACAAGGTTGGCAAGCAAAACCTATGTTTGGTTGGGGTCCAAACAACTATTTTTATGTATTCAATACTTACTACAACCCATTGTCTCTTGACCATGGATATGGTGAAACATGGTTTGATAACGCCCACAACATAGTTCTCAATACCATGGCCGTACAAGGAACATTTGGCATTTTGGTTTATCTACTTCTGTTTGTTATCGCGGTTTCCTCGCTATGGCTGGCTTACCGCAAAAAACATATAGATATTTTGTTGTTTGTGATTTTATCTGTTTATGTGATTTCGCATTTAGTAGAAAATATTACGGTATTTGAAAATCTGACTTCCTACATTTATTTTATGTTTGTTTTGGCCATGGTATCTAGCTTGACTTTGATTCCAAACGAAAAAAGTGAAAAAACAGTTTCTGTAAATAATAAAATTAGTGTTGGTGCGTTTTCAACAATGCTTGTTTTGGTTTTTATTTTTGTTTTTATTTTCAATATTCAACCTTCCAGAGCCAATAGTAAATCTCTCACAGCTATCAAAACTCTCAATCAAAATCCACCGATGGCTCTGACTGCGGTAGAAGATGCGCTACATTTCCAATCTCCTCACATTGATGATATTCGTAGCGATATTTCTCGTTCCGTGGTGCAAATATCTTACTCTTTGATGCAAAATCAACAGCAAACACAAACCGATTTTCTGAAGAATTTGGTGAATATTTGTTACACAGAACTCCACAAGAATACTGATTTACATCCTTTGGATATTCGTAATCAGATGACTTTGTCGCAAATAACTCAGATATTGGCTCAACTCAACAATGATCCAAACAAAATGTTAGAAGCGGAAAATTATCTCAAAGATGCTTTGGAAAAATCCCCACGTCGCCAGCAATTGATCTATTCGCTTTCCATGTTACAAATGCAGTTAGGTAAATTCAATGATGCTATCAAATTGCTTGATGGAGCGATAAAAGATAATGTTAAAATTGGGGAAAGTTACTGGCGTTTGGCTTATGTTTATAAAATTGCCGGAGAAAATGAAAAGGCTTT
>CAYRYH010000079.1:0-1938 GCA_964428525.1 uncultured Gammaproteobacteria bacterium
CAAAATCGCAATATCAGCAACTTTGGCACCACGACTACGCATGACAGTAAAAGCTTCATGACCCGGGGTATCAATAAAAGTAATCGGACGTTTTTCTTTGGATTTTGGATCTGTCCAAATAACTTGATAAGCACCGATATGTTGTGTAATACCGCCTGATTCAGTATCTATAACATTGGTATTGCGAACAGCATCCAATAATTTGGTTTTACCATGATCAACGTGCCCCATTACCACAATTACCGGAGCTCGAGGGGTAATATTTTCTTGAGATAAAATATTTTCCAAATTTGTAACATGATGACTGTCTTCTTCCTCTTTTTCATTTGCCCTATCAACTCTAAAGCCCAAGTCTTCGGCTATGATCACAGCGGTGTCATAGTCTAGATTTTCGTTTTGCGAAACCAAAATACCGTTTTTCATCAATTCCAAAATCAACTTATTTAGAGGTAAATCTAAAAGAACAGACAATTCTTTTACTGTGATTTTTGAAGGTATTTTGACTATTATATCACTTTGCTTGCGCATCTCTTTTTCTTTTTCTTTTTCTGTCTCTTTTTCTTTTCTTTCTCTTTCTTCCAAAACAAACTTTATTTTCCGCCATTCTTTCTTGATGCGCTCCGCAACTCTGTCGTCAACTTTTACCGCACGAGCGCCAATATCAAAACCAAACTCAGGCAATATTTGCAAAAGTTTTTGCGGTGGGACTCTAAGTTGTCGGGCTAGTTCGGAAACATTCATAACAAATAAGCTTGTAAACTAGTAAGCTCTAAAGCTTGTAAGAATAAAGTAATTAAAATTATAAAGGTTTTTGATAAAAAAGTCAAATATTTAGGCTAATTGAAAACTAAATTTACCTAATAAACTTGACAAAATCACCAAAATATGCTATATTGTTTTAGTGCGATTAAGTAAAAATCGCGTTTTTGTTAAAAAAATTGTAGAAGGAGAAAGAATGAGAGACGGTAAAGAAACTCCGAAATCATTGAAGCTTTTAGGGATGAAATGTGAATTTTCCGGAAAAGATGTAATTTCGGAAATTCAGGTAAACAGAGACATCCTCGTAAGATTGCGCGGAAAAAAGAGAACCAACAGCTGTGTGATTCTCAAAAGTGTACTTGAAGAAATTATTGGCGAACTGCCAAAAAACTTCTTCATAGCAACATCGCGTGAAGACTTTGTGGATTCATTGGTAAGCTTTGTCCTGCCAGTGGAAAAACTCAGTATGACACAAAAATCAATTCTTCAGAGAAAGTTCTCAGGAGAAAATAAAAAAGTTTTTTATTAAACTTTCGAGCTCTTTATTACCACCGCTTCATGCGGTGGGTTTTTTTATCTATTTACTAACTTCATTATTACAAGTATATTATTATAGTTCTAATTGTTGTAAATGTTGTAAATATTGCAATTGTTCTAATTGTTGTAAATGTTGTAGATAATCAATTACAACAAGCGCGAAGCGCGATAAAACAATTATACCAAACGCAGTGATAAAACAACTACAACTTTTTTACGAATAACTATGGAAATAATCACTAAAGACAATTTTGAACTCAAACTAAATACTTTCGTATTAGTTAATAAGCCAGTAAACTGGACTAGTTTTGATGTGGTTGGTTATTTACGAAAAATATTTCGCCAACAAAATCCGGAAGTTAAAAAACCGCGTGTGGGACACGCCGGGACGCTGGACCCTTTTGCTACCGGATTGCTCATTGTCGCAATCGGACGCGAAGCTACACAAGAAATTGAAAACTTCAAAAATCTACCGAAAACTTATGAAGCGACGGTGAAACTTGGTGAGACATCAGACACCGGGGATAAAACGGGAGTAATTACTCAATTTAAAATAAATTTTTTGAATAAGTTAATATTGGATATTAAATATTGGATATTAAACTTATTTTCAAACAATATTCAATATTCAGTATTCAATAT
>CAYRYH010000080.1:0-1903 GCA_964428525.1 uncultured Gammaproteobacteria bacterium
GCGACCTTGCGAGTCATTCCCGTGCGGGAAAAAAAGATAATAAGCGTTTTCATATTTTTGATTTATGAATTAAGATTTATGAATTAAGATTTATGAATTGTATTTTGTTGTTTCTTTATTATAGCAAAAAAATGATTAAAAATCAAAAATTAAAACAATAAATCATGTATTCATATATTGATTAAATAATTATTACATGTTATTGTAAAAATAATTATGCAAAAAATTTCTTTAAGAAAACTTAAACTTACTGATAAAAAATATTTTTCCACATGGTGGAGAGATAAAGACCTGCTTAAATTAACAAGTGGTATTTTAGATTTGATTTCCGACAAAGAAATTAATGAATATTTTATTAAAATGTATAAGAACAAAGAAGATTTTCATTATATTATAAATGTAAATAAAAAAGTTATTGGTCATATATCTTTGTCTAAGAAAAGAAAAGATTATTATGATATCCAAATTGTAATAGGAAATAAAAAATATTGGGGTAAAGGATGTGGTACACAAGCTATACAAATAATTTTGAAAAAGGCAAAAAAAATAGGTCTCAAACATATCTCATTGGAAGTAAGGCCCGATAATATTAGAGCCATCAAAGCTTATGAGAAAAGTGGTTTTATTAAAAATGGTATTAAAAAATATTCTAAAAATAAATTTTTACCAAAAGTTTTAAAAATGAAAAAGATATAAAAAAAGAAAGGGTTGAGAGGGACCCTTTCCTTGTTCAGCTTTCATTGACATGTTTTTTTGAAATCAGCCTGCCTGGCTAGATTTCGATTTCGAGATAATCGTGGCATGCGAAGATTTCTCCCGCATAGCCGTTTTTTTCTGCACACACTTTGGCCTCTGCAAGTCGCGACTCTATATCTGCGTCAGACGCAAACGGGTCGTGATGTGTAAGACCAAGTTTTTTCACTTCGGCACGAAGCGCTGTTTCTATACAGTAATCCGGAGTACCATGGCCGAAACCGGCTGTCGCATTGTCATACTTTTCACGCGAGTACTGGCAATCCTGGATCAGGACATCGGCACCACGAAGATGGCGAAGGAAGTCCTGCGGAAAGCCATCAGTATTCTCGTGATCCGTCAGAAACACGAATACTTTCCCTGTCGTCCGCTCTTCAAAGCGATACGATACTGTGTATTCCGGATGGGCTGTCTTGAGCATGCGCACCACGAGGCATTCGTTAAGCGGATATTTGTTTTTTCCAAGGGACAATTGAACCCCCTCTTTTTCCGCTTTTTCAAATGTGTGGATCTGCATAAGATGTAGCCCGACAACTGGATGGATGAGCAGAATCTGTGTACCGATGTACTCCAAATTCCGGAATTTGAAACGGGATTTAACCCTCTGGAAATTCACAGGGAAAAGCGGTTCACGCATTATCCCAGCCACCACCTCTTCAGGTCCGACACCGTGCTCTTTGGGCCCCAACATTTCCATCCTTGCAGACGGAATATAAGTGTGAGGTGCGAGCAAAATACCGGAAGTGTGATCGTGATGCCAGTGGGTCATCAGCATGGCGACTTTCATTATCTTTTCCTTGAGCAGGAGACGGCTCCCTTCCACAAAGCCAGTTCCTCCATCAACAAAAAGCGCCATATCAGAAGGTAAACAATCGGAAACGATACGCAAGCAAGTGGTGTTACCACCAAATTCTACGGAATCCTTTCGGGAAATCGCGGTTGAACCGCGTGTACCAAACATAATCACTTTCATGATATCAACAAAAAAACCGGTCTCTTGACCAGTTCTATTGTCATTTTTAATTAATTTTTAATATCCAATATCTAATATCTAATTTTTGTAATCTTTGCAATTTTTTTAATCTATAAAAAAATAACTTATTGCTCCAACTATCACCAAAATTAATACTACTCCTAATATAAGCATCAT
>CAYRYH010000081.1:0-1894 GCA_964428525.1 uncultured Gammaproteobacteria bacterium
TACTTTACATCGTTTTGGGGGTTTTGGCAATAGCTACAATTTGGCTTATTGCTACATATAATGGCTTAATTACCGTAAAAAATCGCGTGGACGAAGCCTTTAGTGACATTGATGTTCAACTCAAACGTCGCTATGATTTAATCCCAAATTTAGTAGAAACAGTCAAAGGTTATATGACTCATGAACGTGAAACTTTGGTTAAATTGACCGAAGCTCGCACTGCAGCTATGACTACACATGACAAAAAAGACTCTACTTTTGCACAAAAAGAACAGGCAGAAAACACACTGTCTTCTACTCTCAAAACTATTTTTGCAGTATCTGAAAATTATCCTGATCTCAAAGCTAGTCAAAATTTTTTACAACTTCAAGATGAAATTTCCGATACAGAAAATAAAATCCAAGCTTCTCGCCGATTTTATAACGGTAATGTTCGTGATTTCAATACCAAAATTCAAGTCTTCCCTACCAACCTAATAGCTGGAATGTTGAAATTCACCAAATATGAATTTTTTCAAGCCGAAGCACAAGAGAGAAATAACATTCAAGTTAAGTTTTAAATCCCAATGTCCAAATTCCAATTCCCAATCAATGCCCAATGTCTAAATGTCCAAATGTAATTGGGATTTAGGGTTTGATTGGTCATTGGTCATTGGGGTTTGGTCATTTTCAATTATGTATAACGAAATCTCCTCCAACAAACGTAAATCCGTCTTTTTGATGATGATATTCATCGCCTTTATTATATCTTTGGGCTATGTTTTTGATCTTGCTTATGGTAATGCCAGTGGAATTTCAGGAATTTCCATCGCAATTATTTTTTCTTTGGGGATGACGGCTGTTTCTTATTTTTCTGGTGATAAAATTGCACTCAGTACTACCGGAGCAAAACTCGTGGCTCATGATGATAATAAATATTATTATCATTTGGTGGAAAATCTTTGTATTGCCAGTGGTACTCCAATGCCAAAACTTTATATTATAGAAGATCAAGCGATAAACGCTTTTGCTACTGGTCGCAAACCAGAACTCGCTTCTATCGCTGTGACTCGTGGAGCATTAGAAAAACTTACCAACGAAGAATTGGAAGGCGTGTTAGCTCACGAACTGTCTCATGTCAAAAATTACGATATTCGTTTTATGATGTTAGTGGCAGTATTGGTCGGCACTATCGCGATTTTTTCAGATATGATGATACGCTCCACTTTTTTTCGCAGAGGTAATAATGATAGAAATGGCGGGAGCAATCAATTGGCCGCTATATTTATGATTGTCGGAATTATTTTGGCCATACTTTCTCCAATAATCGCCGAGCTTATCAAACTAGCAATTTCTCGCCAACGCGAATATCTCGCTGACGCTTCCGGTTCACTTCTGACTCGTTATCCTGAAGGATTGGCTTCTGCTTTGGAAAAAATATCAAGAGAAAATCGCCCAATGCAAAAAGCATCTTCAGCTACTGCCCATCTTTTCATCGCTTCGCCATTTTCCGGTAAAAAAATTTCCTCTATGTTTTCCACTCACCCGCCGGTTGAGGAAAGGATAAAGAGATTGAGGACGATGGGAAAGTAATTATTTACGAACTTACGAAAATATACCTGCCCGCCAACGGCCTGGAGCCGTAAGGCGAATGGCGGGCGGGCGAAACTACGAAAACCAAAAAAGCTCGCCTGAAAAGGGTGAGTTTTTGTTTCCCCTCTCTTTTTTAAGAGAGAGCTTGTCCGTCCGTAGTCCAGCGTAAGCTTGGATGAAGGCGGAGGTTAGGGAGAGTCTGTCACCCCTCCTTTTCAAGGAGGGGGTTAGGGGGTGGTTTTTATTCCTTGTTATTCCAATTATTCCGACATCCTTCTCTCATACCAGTATTATTTTTTTCTTTAATCCACTTTTTGTAACC
>CAYRYH010000082.1:0-1848 GCA_964428525.1 uncultured Gammaproteobacteria bacterium
TATATAGGTATCAATATATAGATATAGAAAAACAAACAAAAAACCCGCCTTTCGCGGATTTTTTAACTTTATAGACTTTATAGACTTTATAAACTTTATGGACTTTAAAGACTTTTATCAATCATCGCTTGTAATTTTTCTTTTTGTACTCCCCCGGTCATAGTTTCTACAATTTCTCCATTTTTGAACATTATGAAGGTCGGGATGCTCATAACATTATATTGTCCGGCTACATCTCCGTTTTCATCAACGTTGCATTTAACGATTTTAATCGACTTATCTTTATTTTCTTCGGCCAATTCCGCGATAATCGGTAACATCATCTGACAAGGACCGCACCAAGGTGCCCAAAAATCTACGAGTACAGGAACTTCACTGTCCAATACTTCCTCCTTAAAATTTGTTGAATTTACGTTGTTTTCCATAAAAAATAGATTTATACTAATATACTAATTTTACTAATGATACTAATAAATACTAAATTCATACGAATTACGAATCAACACTGAAAATTTTTACTATTAGTATTTAGTTTTCGTATTGATTGGTATAATTCGTACTATTCGTATATTGGTATCATCCTAATTGAATTCTAATTTCTTTTTCTTACTTTCTTCTTTGTACACTTCCAATATATCCCCTACTTCCGCTTTTAGCTTGCTTTCATATTGCACACCGCATTCGTTTCCTTCTTCAATCTCACTAACTGTTTGTTTACCCATTTGGATTTGTGGTAATTTACCCATCCCAATATGTTCACCTTTGCGTTTGACACGAACCTTACTATCCTTCATGATTTTACCTTTTTCTACTCTACCGCCCAAAATTTGAGTATTTTTATCAGAACGAAAAATTTGCATTACTTTGAAAATACCCAATTCAGTGATAGTCACTTCAGGGTTTAGTAATTTTTCCAATTCTTCTTCTATATAATTGAACATGTCGTAAATAACTTTGTATTCTTTCAAATCAACTCCGGTATTTTGCACCATCTCATGAGCTACAGGAGTAACAGCAACGTGAAAAGCAAAAAGTTTGGCACTGGTAGTTTGAGCTAGAGAAACATCGTCCGCAGTGATATTACCCAAACCTTTACCCACCACTCGCACTGAAATTTCTTCATTTTTCATTTTTTCAAAAGAACCGATAATAGCTTCTAGTGATCCTAGAGTATCGGCTTTGATAATCACGTTAAAATATTTTTTACTCTCTTCTTCATTGTTGCTGTTGTCCACTGAAACATGAACTTTTTCAGCACCTGATTGTTGTGTTTTTTTGGCTTTTACATCAATCGCTTGCGAAGTGCCGGCTGAACCAACATCCAATACATCACCAACTTGTGGGGCAACTTTAAAACCTAAAATTCTCACCGGACAACTAGGACCAGCTTGCAAAATACTTTCTCCGCGATAATTTTTCATAGCTCTCACTTTGCCGTAAATTTCTCCATTTACTACCAAAGGATCATTGACATTGAGGGTTCCTGATTGCACCAAAATAGTTGCGACAGGTCCCTCGCCTTTGTCAACATGGGCCTCTACTATTGTCCCGGCCGCTGGTCTATCTGGGTTGGAACGAATTTGTTCTTCGTTTATATCAGCCAAAAGAAGTAAAGTATCCAAAAGTTTATCAATATTCAAATTTTGTTTTGCAGAAATTTCTACCATAGGCACTTCGCCTCCCCATTCTTCTGGTAAAATATTATGTTGACCCAAATCCGTCCTTACACGCTGAGGATCAGCGCCTTCTTTGTCAATTTTATTTATCGCCACAATAAAAGGAAGTTTGGCAGCTTTGATAATATTAATCGCTTCTACAGTTTGAGGTTTTACACCATCATCCGCGGCT
>CAYRYH010000083.1:0-1765 GCA_964428525.1 uncultured Gammaproteobacteria bacterium
CCAGCGTAAATCATAAAAATAAAAAATATTGTATTCACCAAAAACATTATATTTTTTATAATATTAGCGGTAGACGTGTCAAAATCTGAAAACCTAAGTTCGAGGGCAAAATCTGACAATTTACTTTTTGATTGTACAAAAGAAGCCTTTTCATCAGCTAAAGCAAAATCAGTCATTATAAAAGAAGATAAAATCAAAAAAATAAAGATGAGTATTTTTTTCATAAAAAATATATTATCTACATGGGGTAGCCGACCAAAAAACTGTAACTTGCGGATCATCTGAAGTGCAGGCACTTTGTGGACTATTAAAGGTTTCGGCTTTTCCACCGCCTGTTACAGACATTGTGCAACATCCTTCACCATCTCCGCTAGCTCCAGATCCCAACCTACTTCCCACAAAATAAGTTATGGTATACGCAGACAATACAATGGCCAAACCGATGATGGATGCTTTGAAAATATCTTTGGCTTTGGTGATTTTAGCCTCATCCCCACTAGCAGTCATCCACAAAACCCCGGCATAAATCGTCAAAACCAAAAATATCGTACCGAGCATACTCAAAATAGCGGCGATTATTCCACTTACTCTCACTTCAAGACCTGTCTTGGAAATTTCATCCACACCGCCAACTACTTGCCCCAACTTATCTCCTCCCAAGTTTTGAGCCATCACCGCTGTACCAAAAAAACAACTGACTATTAAAAAAGAAATGATGATTTTTTTCATATATAAAATTATGGGTTATTACTTGTTTTGGGAACACAACATCGAAAATTAGCATCCCCCGGGCATAAACCTGTTAATATTTCATTTGTTGTCTTATCACAATCATTTTCAAACATACACTGACCACCTTTTTCGGAACATTTATCCCCTTGCAATATCAAAACATTTCCAAACACAAAACTGGTAATTGCATAAGCTGAAACTACTATTACCAAACCTGTCACCGCACTTATCAAAATACTTTTGGCTTTTTCTACTTTACTGTCATTGCCACTAGCGCCCATCCAGAGAAACCCAGCATAAACTACCAAAAGAAAAAATATTATTCCAAGATAAAGAAGCGCTTGGTTGATAACCAAACCGATAGCACTTGGAATACTCCCTGTTTTGGCTATTGTCGTACTAGCCAAACCAGAAACACTGCCAGCTGTTCCCAAACCACCTTTATTTTGAGCTTGAACTTGAGTTATCGCCCCAAAAGTTAATATTGTCAAAAAAATTAAGATAATAATTTTTTTCATAACAAAGCTAAGCGTTATTTAATAAGCTCGCCAAAAATAAACTCGGAAATCCCATAAGCCAATATGATAATACCTATACCATAAAGAGCGTTTTCAATAATATCTTTGGCTTTATCCACTTCTCCGGAATTGTCTCTGGCTTTGATCCAAATAAAACCAGCATAAAAAATAAGTCCAAATAATACTATTCCAACCATCCCCAAAGCCAATCTCACAACACCCTGAGCGATATCAAGCGGTTCAGATTTAGCAATTCCTATTTTTACCAAATCGCTTGAATTAAAAACTTTTTCCACCCCATATTTTTCAGTACGTTCATCTGCAAATACAAAAATCGGGGTTACCAAAAATACAAACAGTAACACCGTGAAAAAAATCTTCTTTGATTTACAAAAAATATTTCTCATATTATTTTTTGACGACAATTTATTATCATCAAAAAACAATTTTCTAAAGGGGGTTGCGCGCGCGAACCCCCTTTAGAAAAAATGTTATATATTCGGATTGGTTGTTGC
>CAYRYH010000084.1:0-1569 GCA_964428525.1 uncultured Gammaproteobacteria bacterium
AAACTGGAGGAAAAAGTTTCCTCGCGGTTGAACCAAATAATGCCAGTTGTCTCTTCGCTGTTTCTTTTGTTCAAAACTCGCCCTCCTGTCGACAACAGGAGGTCTCAAACAGTTGAACAAATTTTACTATAAAGCAAAACCGCTCCAGCTCATCGCAACTGCTAATTATTTGATTCAAAAGCTCGGACTGACGAATTGTTCGTATTTTTAAATGTTCGCCTTTGCGAGTTGTTGATGAATATTAAAACGACTAAAATTAGCCAAAACAAACCCTTGACAAAAACACTAAAATGTGCTATAATATGCAGTTAGTAAATTTTGTTCCTTTTATTTATAAATATTTTTTGATGGAGAGAAAAATGGACAAAGAAAAAGGAAGATTGGATGTTAAATTGTGCGTTCAAGATCTTCTTAATTTATTGAATGATCTTGGGCAGGAAGCAGTTGAAAATTTGATTAGTAATACTAATCGACAACAGGTAAAAGAGTTTTGCAAAACTCTTATTTCCAAACCTGAAAATGCCGATTCGCTGCCGACCGAGATGACCATCGGTGATCGGGTCTATGAAATTCTCGGCTTCCTTAAAGAGGGCGAGGAAAGTATCGTTGGCCATGAGATGATCAAGCGGGCGGCTGAAATGAAAGCCAATCTCGGAGAAGACAATGGACGGTATTTGTTGGATCACCAGCAAGACATTCCTGAAAGTCTTAGAGGCAAAATTTATTTTGCTTTTACAGACTTTTGTGTCTTTTGGCTCGATGGCTGTTGGGTCGGGCGCTGGAATTTGCTTGGCGACTTCTACTGGGATGGCGGTGGCCGAGTTCTCCGTCGCAAATCCTAATTAAAAAGTTCTTTATACCCCGCGCATATCTGCGCGGGTTTTTTGTTTTTACACCCATATTTTAGCCAAAATAAACACTTCACCCTAGGCTGAAGTGTTTATAAATATAAAAAGAAGCAGGCCGAGAAACGACCTGCTTTTAACAAATATACCTTTTTTTAAGGTACGCCATTCTACAAAGAAGTCTGGCGATTTTTTTGAATCTCCTTTTGAAAATCCTCTCAATAAAAAATTTAAATCGATATCTTGCCCCATAGCCCAAAAGTTCTTCAACAAATTCAATGCCAAAAAACTTTTTTGTTACTATAGCGTAGTCAATAGCAAGCGACAAAATAGAAATTTTTTCACTGGTTTTTACATTGGGATCAGCACCCAATTCAAGCAACTTCCTAAATAAAGAAATATCTCTTTGGCCCAACGCTATTTGAAGCAAAACTATACCGTCTAAATCTTTCTTGTTTAAATCAAGTTTCTGTTTTTTTAAAAAAGAAACCAATTGCGAAGCATAGGAATTTGAAAAAATTTTTATTATTGTATTTTTTGTTTTAAAAATACAATTGGGATCAATTTTTTCATGCACTAGTAAAAAATACAAGTCTCCGTAATCTCCTTTTTTTAATAATTCCACAAACTCCTTTTCCAAAGGAGTCAAAAGCTTTTTTTCAAACATCTTTTCCTCCTTTTTATTGTTATTTAATGAACTAATATCTAATTTAATCACAAAACA